>JAOZSC010000354.1 GCA_029939875.1 Desulfobacterales bacterium | reverse complement strand
TGGATGTCAAGCTGACGGATGGGTCTGTTGTTTGTTGTCAATTGTCCGTAGCCTGTCGGGCGGCATAATGCCTGATTTTTCTAATCTCACGGATCATGCAATCTAAGTGTGATAATAGATACTTACCTGAACACGGACGACAACCGATAAACAACGGATCATTGTGCGGTTAGCGCACAATTAAAGTTGTTACTTGCTCCCATAGAATCATGAAGATGCATTGGCAGGATGTATTTTATGCTTGCCATCTGCTGTTTTCTGCACTAAAAAGAGACAACCGTGTGAGGGTTCGCGCAAAAATAACTTCACATCCCTGATCGATCAGGGTTCCATTTAGCCGGGAGATCGCTATGGCAATCAGTGCCGAACTTTTGGAGATTTTAGCCTGCCCCAAGTGCAAAGGGGACATAAATCTAAACCAGACCGGCGATGCTCTGATCTGTGAGCACTGCAAGCTGGTGTATGAAATTCGGGATGATATCCCCATTATGCTCATCGATGAGGCCAAACCTCTGGAGGACGAACCGCGCAAATCATGAGCGAGCCCCGGAAACCGAAGCCGGCGAAGTTGGTCATTGGGCTTTTCATGCGGGAAAAAGCATTGCTGGGGCCACTGGCCGATGATCTGAGTGCTGCTTTCGGTGCCGTGGACCTGGTCAGTTCATGGATGGCTTTTGACTATACGAATTATTACCAGGCGGAAATGGGGATGCCGCTTTTTCGGCGCCTGCTGGCTTTCAAAACCTTGATCGACCAGCAGTACCTGCCCAGGATAAAGACCGCAACCAATGCAATGGAGCGCCGTTATGTGCACAACGGTCGACGGCGGGTGAATATTGACCCCGGGTATTTGCTGTACGAACGGTTTGTGCTGGCCTCCGGGAAAAACTTCTGCCACCGGATTTATATCGGCAGCGGTATTTACGCCGATTTAACCCTGATCTATCAAAAGGGGGACTACCGGAAACTGCCCTGGACCTATCCGGATTATGCAGACGGACCCATCCTGTCTTTTTTGCACCAGGTGCGTCGAAAATATGCACAGGATTTAAAACCATGAATGATCGTAGCCAGGATGAAAGATTTTAAAATAGCTGCCATAATTGGAGTCCTGAAAATATTATGATTAAGAGCATGACCGGTTTTGCAGCGGCTGAAAAAAGCGCTGGAGACATGACTGTGGCCGTGGACATCCGTTCTTACAACGGCCGGCATCTGGATGTGGTGGTGCGCATGGCTCCGGGCTACATGGGCCTGGAAGAAAAAGTCAAGGGACTCATCACTGCCAAAATTTTCCGGGGACGGGTGGAAGCCCGGATCCAGATCAAAGATGAATCCGGCCAGGCGGCCGCCGTACAGGTCGACATGGACCGGTCACGAACGGTTTATGCCGCCCTTAATCAACTGCGAACCGAATTGAATCTTGCCGGCGATATCGATCTGGATCATCTGCTGGGCGTTGGCGGTATTATCAAACCGGTGGAGACGGTCGATGACCCGGAGGGTGTCTGGCCTCCACTGGAGACCTGCCTCAGCAGGGCGATCGATGCGTTGGAGGCCATGCGCAAAAAGGAAGGCGATTTTATCGCTGATGATCTTGGCGTCCGGTTAAACGGCATCGAGGACAGCGTCGCGGCTATCAAGAAGGATTCCGGCATGCTGCTGCATCAGTATCAGCAGCGTTTGACCGAACGTATCGGGGTTTTGACCCGGGACACGGTGGAAATCGATCCTGGCCGCATCGCCCAGGAGGCGGCTTTTATGGCGGACAGAAGCGACATTTCAGAAGAACTTGTGCGGGCGGCCAGCCACATTGAACAGTTTCGCCATATTATGCGTTCGGATGAACCCGGGGGCAGGAAACTAAATTTTTTACTGCAGGAGCTTCACCGCGAATTTAACACCATGGGATCCAAAATCGGACAGGCAGATTTGTCCCACAGGATCGTTGAAGTGAAATCCGAACTTGAAAAGATCCGCGAGCAGATCCAAAACGTGGAGTAGAAGCAGGTGGTGGGGACTGCAGCGCACGGTTTGATTGAATGGGGCTTAAGGCATCTTGCAAGGATCTAAAAAAGAATGCTGAATGCCGAATTTCGAAGGAAGCAACACTTTCGATTTTACCTTATTTTAAAAAACCGACAGCAGAAGTGGAGATAGGATGGATCAGACACTGTTGAATATCGGGTTTGGCAGCACCGTGGTTGCGGATCGAGTGGTTGCCATTGTGTCACCGAACTCGGCTCCCATGAAACGACTCAAGGATGAGGCCCGGGACGAAAGGCGGCTGATCGATGCAACCCACGGCCGCAGAACCCGGTCCATTATTATCATAGACAGTAACCATGTTGTTTTGTCGGCCATTCAGGCCGAAACCATATCCCAGCGGTATACCGCGATCAAAGAGTCATCCTGATTTGACATGCATCACCGGCCATTGAAAAAGGCCCGCCCCGAAGCCGCCACCGGCGCAAACCGGAAAACAGGCCTTGTATTTGTCATCTCGGCACCTTCCGGAGCTGGAAAGTCTACGCTGTGCCGGGCCATAAGGGATTCCTTTCCTGACCTGCAGTACTCGATTTCGTTCACCACCCGGCCGCCGCGTCATGGAGAGCAAAACGGCGTTGATTACCATTTTATCACGATCCCGGAATTTGAAGAGGGTATTCAAACCGACCAATGGGCCGAGTGGGCCCGGGTGCATGGAAATTATTACGGCACCTCAGCCGGGTTTATAGACTGTTCACTGGCCGCCGGGCGGGATATTGTCCTTGACATCGATATTGAAGGGACCCGGCAGATTCTAAAGCGACACCCCGACAGCATTACCATCTTTGTGATGCCGCCTTCCATGGAGGTTCTCAGGCAGCGCCTGGAGACCCGGGGTACCGACAGCTCCGAGGTGATCGCTGTGCGTCTGAAAAACGCCGACAATGAGATTGCTCAAAAAGATCTGTACCGCCATGTCATTATCAACGATCGGCTGCCGCAGGCAGTCGCGGAGCTGACCGCTATTTTTGAGAAATATCGATTGTGAAAAGTGAAATTCTTTATGGTATCCATCCGGTGCACGAAGCGCTGAAGGCCAACCGCAGACTGTTGTATGAGGTTTATCTGGCGGCCCGGAAAAAATCCGAGCGTCTGGCGCAAATTCAATCCCTGGCCACCTCCAGGGGAGTTGCGTTGAAAACCGTCGATACTGCTGATATCCGGGCCCTTGCCGGGCAGCCCGGTCACCAGGGGGTCGCCGCCAGGGTCAGTCCGTACGAGATGGTCTCTTTATCGCAATTGCTGGAAACAGTCCCCGCACAGGGGGGGGCAGCTCCCTTTTTATTGGTGATTGACAGCGTTCAGGATCCGCAAAACCTGGGGGCCATCATCCGGACCGCTTTGTGCGTGGGGGTTGACGGCGTTGTCATGCCCAAAGACCGCAGTGTTTCACCGACTCCCACGGTTTCAAGTGCCTCGGCCGGCGCTCTGGAGCACATCCGGCTGGCGCGTGTTACCAACCTCGTGCAGGGATTTAAAAGGATCAAGCAAAGCGGGCTGTGGATTGCGGGTTTGGAAAGAAACACGGCTGTATCGATTTACGACACAGATCTGACCGGCCCCCTGGCCGTGGTGCTGGGCGGAGAACAGAAAGGCATCCGGCCGCTGGTGAAAAAAAATTGTGATTTGCTGGTTTC
>JAOZSC010000353.1:1722-3695 GCA_029939875.1 Desulfobacterales bacterium | reverse complement strand
CGGCTCGTGCGAACACCCCCGATTTCAAGAAAAAGAGCAATGTATTGTCCGGCCAGAAAAGGCGGCAGGACGCCATCGACGGGAACCATTCGAAAAGTTTTTGTAGAAGCTGTTTCGGTGATAATCTCGCTGACGCGCAAAGTGATATATGCCGGGTGCAGGCGATTCAGGTAAGCGGTCAGCGCGCCTTTTTCAGCCGTAAAATCGGATCCGTATTTGCGCGCCAGCTCAATTTCTTTTTTTATTTCACTGTAGCCGTCCAGCTGTTCAACAATATTGGGTTGCATGGATATCCTCCCGGTTATTTTTTCATCGCGTTTATTACAGATCTGGCCGCATGCACGCCGGACTCGAGGGTTGGCTGAAATCCGTTGTAACCGACCCACCCCCCGGCCCCGTACAGGCCTTTTATGGGAGATTTATTGGGTACAAAAAGAGTCGAGTCCTTGATGAAATGATCAAAACCGTATATGGCCCCCTTGGGGTGGCCCAGGTAACGCATATGAGTCAGCGGGGTACCGATTTCAATCTCTTCAATGTGAGCTTGCACACCCGGAAAAACCTTCTCGACGACTTTCAGCATGGAATCGGCCATACGAAATTTTTCCCTGGCGTACTCGCCAGGCGCGATGGCCAGCCAGGGATCCCCGTATTTTAAGGTAACCAGCGCGATCTGGCTGGTGCCTTGCGGTGAAAAATCCGCATCGATCAGATTGTAACAGGTGAGCATCAGGTAGTCGCGCTCATCGATATCGATTACCTTCATTCGTTCGTAAGCCAGCTCCGCATCCGTGTGGTTGAGAATAAAATTGGTGGATTCGGTGATGCCCACGCTCTGGGGTTCACAGTCGAGTCCCATAAAGACCGTAAATGCCGACTGGCTCAACGTGGACTGCCGCAATTCAGCCAGTATTTCAGCCGGTATGTGCTCGCGGTCAATCAGATCCACGTAAGTCGTCACTTTGGAGGCATTTGAAATGACGTAGTGCGTTTTAACCTCCTGCCCGTCCTGGGTCAAAACCCCCTGGATCCGACCGTCTTTTACCCGAATCTTTTCAGCCCCGCAGTTGAAGCGGATCGTGCCGCCGTCTGAGATAATCGAATCGGCCAAGGCATTGGAAAGCGCCTGGGAGCCGCCTTTGATGTGGTAAGGCATAAATTCACAGTAGGCAAAGAGCATGGCGGCCATATCCACGAAGGACATCAGCCGGGGCGGCAGCCCCATGTAAACCCAGTATGGGGATATAACGCTTTTGAGCAGCGGGTCATTGAAATGCTGGTCCAGCACCTCCTGCAAATTTTTCAGGGCATATTTAAAATAGACGGGATACTTGTCCCGGGAAATCTCGGGGTCCTGGAGATAAAACGCTCCGATAACCTCCGTAAACAACGCATAGACCAGTTCAATGTACTTTTCGATGGCACTGGCCTCCTTCGGAAACTGCTTTTGCAGTTCAGCTGTCAACGCCTGCCGGTCAGGCTTGAAAGTCATGTCAATTTGTCCGGGAATCACAATATGATACAAATCGGTCATAGGAACAAATTCAAGTTTGTCGGTGACTCCCAGCTGATCCAGCAATGCCCGCAGCGGGCCGGGCTTTTCGACGGTCCCAAGGCCGCTGAGCTGGTGCAGCGCCACCTCGAATTCGAAGCGACCCCGGCAAAAACTTGTGGCCGCCCCTCCCGGAATGTTGTGCCGCTCCAGCAATAAAACATTTACACCCTGTCTGGCCAGCGTGGCCGCTGCCGTCAGCCCCCCATTGCCGGCCCCGATTACGACGGCATCATATGCTTGCATATTGTCTCCTTAGCAGGATAGTTATTTTAGTTGATTGGGTTGATTGGTTGAATAAGTTAAAAGGAAGTTCATCCTTAATTCCGCATTCCCAATTCCGAATTCTTTATAATCCCATGAATTTGGCCGCTATACTCTTCATAATCTCATTGGTGCCGGCAAAAATCGTCATAATCCT
>JAOZSC010000353.1:0-1712 GCA_029939875.1 Desulfobacterales bacterium | reverse complement strand
TTGGCCATGGAAGTTTCAATGATCACATCTTTTTTTTCCATGTGCTCGGCAATCAATTTTTCAACAAAGGTCCTGCCGATCTTCACCTCGGTGGTCATTTCCACCAGCGCAAACTGCACGGCCTGGGATTTGCTCATGGGTTTTCCTGAAACCGATATCGCTGTCTGCCGGCAATAGTCCGTGACCCATTCCAGGATGCGCTCGGCAACGGTAACGCCCATGATGGCGCACACCAGCCGCTCCTGCTGCAATTTTTGCACCAGCATCAAAAACCCCATCCCTTTGTCGCCCAGTCGGTTTTTCACCGGAATCCTGCACTTGGAAAAAAACAGTTCGGCGGTATCCTGGCTCCACATTCCCATTTTTTCCAGATGCCGTCCCCGGGTGAAGCCAGGTGTTTCGGATTCAACCACATACAAGGATATGGCCTGGTGGGGATTTTCCACCGCCGGGTCCTTGGCGGCGACGACCACCAGGTCTGAATTGAGACCGTTGGAGATAAAAGTCTTGGAACCGTCAATGACGACATCATCGCCCTGCTCGATAGCAGAGGTCGTCATGCCGGCCAGATCACTGCCGGCCCCCGGTTCGGTCATGGCCACCGCCGTGACGATGTCACCGGAAACGCAGCCCGGCAGATATTTGTGTTTCATCTCCTCGGAGCCAAAAGAATTGATATAGGGAACCACGATATCACTGTGCAAGGGCGTGGCCAACCCTGTCTGCCAGGTGTAGGTCATCTCCTCGGCCACGATGAAAGAGTACAGAAAGTCCCCTCCCATTCCACCATACTCAGGCGACACATCGGTACACAGAAACCCGGCCTGTCCCATCTTTGTCCAGACGTTTCTGGGAACCATCCGATCTTTTTCCCACTGATCGGCATAGGGGGTCACTTCTTTTTCCAGAAACGCCTTCAAACGCTCGCGGAACTGATTATGCGCTTCGGTGTAATTTAAAATTTCCATGATAAATACTCGCTTCGCTCGTGGCCCAAGGCGCAAGGACTAAGGCATAATGACGTGGTATAGGGTATAAGGTTTATTGATCATATTTGCCGACAATCGAAATACTGCAGACATTCATGGCCGGAAAGCCGCCCAGGTTATGGGTCAAACCAAACCGGGGGTCTTCGATCTGTCGGTCGCCAGCCCGACCGTTAAACTGCAGGTACATCTCATAGAGCATCCTCAGACCCGAGGCTCCGATAGGGTGGCCGAAGCACTTCAGCCCGCCGTCCACCTGACACGGAATCTCACCATCACGGTCAAACTTGCCGTCTCTCACATCACGCCAGGCCTTGCCCCGTTCAGACACGTGAAGGTCTTCCATGGTGACCAGTTCCGTAATGGAAAAGCAATCGTGCACCTCCATCATGCTCAATTCTTCTTTGGGGTCAGAGATACCCGCCTCCTCGTACGCCTTGATGCTGCACTTGCTGGTAGTGACAAAATGATCGCCGTCCCAGTCGTTGTAACCCAACTCCTCGCCGCTGCTCAACGCCAACTGCAGGGCCTTGACAGTGATAAAATCTTTTTTACCCATTTTTTTGGCGATCTCAGGAGTGGTTACGATCGCGCAGGCAGCCCCGTCACTGACCCCGCAACAGTCAAACAGTCCCAGCGGATGGGCAATGATGGGGGAGGCCATGATCTGGTCCTCGCTGACCGCCTTGCGCAGGTGGGCTTTGGGATTCAGCACACCGTTGGCGT
>JAOZSC010000352.1 GCA_029939875.1 Desulfobacterales bacterium | reverse complement strand
TATTGGAGCGGGCATAGTTCAATGCGTCTTCCTCTTCGGTAAATCCAACGATTTCACGATCGTCCTGCCGCAAAATACGCTTGATGAGGGTAACCGCATCCAGCACATCGTCCAGCACCAATATTCTTATCATTTTCAGTCTCCAGGGCCAAAACCGTCGGCGGGAAAAGAGATAAGGCGATAAACCGGGCCCGCTTTTCTTCTCCCGCCTCAGTCACCGGCAGGTGGCTTTACCTTAACATTGCAAATGTTGAGGTTTAATCTTTTAATGGCCTAAGACAGTCCTGGGGGAAACGATGGGTCCCCAGCTCATCCAGGCTGACTTCAACCAGAGCATCTGGATCATTTATAGTCATATCCGGATCGGTGATGATTCCATGGGAACCTACGTACTGATCCATGTAACCTTCCCAGCCCTCATCATCTGATTTCCGGTATACTTCAACCCGCTGCCCCTTGCGAAAAATCATGATCTATCTCCTCTATGCGATCTATAATCGGTTGAATTATCAATTATCCCCCCGGCGGCTTGCTGCTGTCGAAAACGGCAACTTTTTTTCTTGAGCAGACCTCGCACAGCGCATGGCCGCCGGATACCTGGGCGACCGTGCCGGTCTTTTTGCGGATATAGTCAAGGTACTTGGCCGGCCCGAGCACAGCACCGCAGCCTTCACAGCAGACCAGTTTCTGGCGATTTAAAATAATCCCGCACAGTGACAGGATTCTCTCTCCCTCACGGTCTTCGATGCGCATGGCGCCATTGGTACAACTTTCAGCGCAGGCGCCGCAGGCGATGCAGCGTTCTTCGGTCAAGCGAAAATCGGTTTTCACCGGATGGTCAAAATTCAGGTAGCCCAGCTGCAGGGCGTTGATCCCCATCTTGTCCCGGCATACCGCCACACAGTCGCCGCAGCGCCGGCAGATATCACAGCGCAGGCATCTGCGTGCTTCTTCGCGAACCATATTTTCTGAATAGCCAAGTTCTGCCTGCTGGAAGGTGGTTCGACGCCGATCGATGTTCAGCAGTGGCATCTCGGGGCGCTTCAAGACCATCTTGGTACTGGCGGGCACCTCGATCCAGTCAATTCTACCGCGGCGCACGGGAACCGGGGGCATTTTGGGCTGTGGTATGCCCGACAGGTAGCGGTCAATGGAATTGGCTGCCTTCTTACCGCCGCCAATGGCCTCGATGACAGTCGCCGGGCCTAGAACCGCATCACCGGCGGCAAATACCCCTTCCAGGGAAGTTTCCATACTGGCCATGCCGACATGGATCGTTTTGCGCCGTGTCCACTCAAGCCCGGAAAGCTCCTGCATACAGCCATTATCCACTGCCTGTCCGATAGCCGGGATCACCGCATCCGCATCCATGAAAAAATCGCTGCCTTCCACGGGAACCGGTGATTTTCGGGTACTGCCCTTGCGGGCGATCAGCTCGGCCCGCAGGCATTTGAGAGCCGTCACCCGCCCGCCTTCCCCAACGATTTCAACCGGGACCGTCAGAAATGAGAGCTTGACGTCCTCTTCTTCGGCCTGTTCGACTTCTTCTTCATCAGCCGGCATTTCCGCCCGCGTTCGCCGGTAAGCAATCGTCACCTCTTCACACCCCAGCCGGATGCAGGTTCTGGCCACATCAATGGCCACATTGCCCCCGCCGATGACCACCACTTTTTTGCCGGGCATGTGCCGTTCTCCCAGAGCCACATTTTTCAGCAGCTCGATGGCATCAATGACTTCTGGGAAATCATTCTCACCGGGAACTCCCAGCTTAAAGGAGCTGTGCGCCCCGATGGCTATAAAAAACGCTTCAAATCCTTCCTTTTTCAGTTGCTCCAGGGTAACATCGACGCCAAAGCGGGAGTTAAACACAAATTCGACCCCGAGCGCTTCGATCATGGCAACTTCCCGGTCAATGACCTCCCGGGGCAGACGGTAGCGCGGAATGCCCACCATCATCATGCCTCCGGCCATGGGAAGTGCTTCGATGACCCGCACGCGGTAGCCCATGAGGGCCAGGTAATAGGCCGCGGTCATTCCAGCCGGGCCCGCGCCGATGATACCGACCCTGCGGTTTTTATCCGGCTGCCGGACGGGATTTTCATAACGCCGATCGGAAAACGCTCTTTCGGCGGCAAAGGCTTTCAAAAATTTAATGGACACCGGCGTGTCGATGCGCCCCCTGACACACATGAATTCACAGGGCCGGGTGCAGACCAAGCCGCACACCCAGGGAAACGGGTTGTCTTTGCGGATGACTTCGATGGCCTCGGCATCCTGGCCGTGGCCGATCAGCGTGACATAGGTAGGGACATCGATACCTGCCGGGCAGGCCATCTGGCATGGCGCAGGGGCCAGCTTGACACAGTCCCCGGTGGCACAGTTATGGGTTTCAATGTGGCTTTTAAAGACCTCCCGGTGATCATCAACAGCGGAACGGATAAAATTTCCGATTTCAACGCCGGCATCATCGGGGCCTTCGTCAACCAATTCCCCGCCCAGGGACTCAACTGCGGGCAGGTGGTCTGGGCCACCCCGGCCCCAGGCGATATCATCTACCAGCTGTCGGATCTCTTCAGCAATGCGTCTGCTTTTGGGGTGTTTCAGGCGACCGGAACGTAAAATATCATCCAGCCACATCTCGGTGGTGTGAACCGGGCAGGTTGTTGCGGGCATACTTACCTTCCTTTAATCACTTCTAATCAACCGGCTTGCCCCCATAGGTTTTGGCCAGGTGCGGAGCGGTGATCCCAAGTTTTCGTTTTGAGTACAGCTTGGCGCACATGGGGCAGTGGTGATGCGCTTCTTTTTCATCCGGGTGAGACGCCTCGGCCGCCTTCACATGCTCGATAAAACGGGTAGTGGCATAATAGCGACCGCATATGTCGCACCGCTCAAGGGGATGCCGGCCGACGACCTCATCGCGGATCCGGATGGTGCGCACGTTTTCGTCGTCTTCGGCCCGGATGGCCCCGGTCGGACAGATATTGGTGCAGGTACCGCAGCCGATACAGGTTCCATCTTCGGAAGGCACCACGTATTGAAGCCCTTCTCTTCTGATCATCTTCAGCGCCCTGGCCCCGATGATATCCGCGCAGACCCGAATACACAAGCGGCAACGAATACACCCATCAGGTTTTAGGCCGGTGGTCAGCCCGAATTCAGAGCCGATTTTATGGATCGCATCGGAAAAAGGGGCCAGTTTTAAAAGCTCGCCGATGGCCTTGTTGCGCAACTGGTGAATCATAGCGCTTTCAGTGGTCACCTGCATGCCCTCGCGACACTTTACCGCACAGGACAGCCGGGCGCGAGGCGGTTTGCCACCCTCAGTGACTTCCACCACGCAAAGTTTGCATGCCGCCGCCGGGACCAGGGCACGATGAAAGCACAGGCTGGGAACCTTAATGCCCTTTTGCTGTAACACCAGAAGCAGTCGCTGACCTTCTTCGACTTCGTGATCCTGTCCGTCAATATTGATGGCGACAGCATCCATTAATCATAACCCTCTTTAAAAACCCTGAGGTTCTAAGTTCTGGGTTTATATCAACTCTGAACCTTTGAACCTTGAACTGGGAACCTGTTTTTTTATTCCAGATGCGCCGCACCCTTGGTGGAAGCCATGGCCCGGGCATAGCGATCGCGCTTGACCACTGGCATGGTTTCGGTTTCACCGAAACTCAGGCAGTGAGTGGTACAGACAGTCACACAGGCC
>JAOZSC010000025.1 GCA_029939875.1 Desulfobacterales bacterium | reverse complement strand
GCAGGTGGTAAAAGAGGGAAAAATCAATAGGGCGTTTATGGAAGCTGTGTCAGACCCGGAAATTTCACAGAAAAAATTTCAGGAGCAGGCGGATTACTTCTGGGAATCATTGGACGGAAAAGCGTCATATCTTAAAAGCTTTCCCAAATTGGAATACAGCGATGGTGCCTGACATTCTGTCTGCACTCGAACGAGCAGGTGCAAGATGAAAAAATTGTCTCAGACGAGCACCGTTGAGCAACAAATTACAGACGGCGATAAGATGACACCCCGGCGACGCTTCGTAATCGGCCTGGGCGTATCGGCCGTTTCAGGTGTACTCATAACAGCCTCTATGCCCAACTTTGACCTGAGTTTTCTTGGCTGGGTTGCGCTGGTACCCCTGCTTCTTGCGATTGAAGCACTGCCCAAAGCGTCTCCAACATTAATGGCGTTGCCCTTTGGTTTAATTTGGTCAATCGCCGTCCACAACTGGTATCCAAACATGTTTGGACCCGTTCTGGGCGGCTTTCTGGTTTTTGCCGTCGGCAGTTGGTATGCGATGTTAATCGGATTGGGAATCCGACTTCAAAGGCGGATGGCAGGTGTTTTAAGGTTGTTGGCGTTACCTGCGCTTTGGACGGCGGCCGAGTTTGTTAAATACATTGCACCGGTAGTTGAGAATTGGTGGTTTGTACTGCTGGCAAAAAGCCAGTGGCGCTTTCCGCCGGCATTACAAATTTTGAGTGTGACGGGTTTTTCCGGCCTGACATTATTGGTGATGCTCAGCAATGTTGCCCTGGCGTTTTTACTACTGAAAGCGTGGCAAGAGCACAAGCCGGACTGGCTGGGTGCAACGGCATTGGTGGTTGTCATCTCTGTTGTCGTGTGGGGTGCGGTGACAATCCCTGAACCACCGCAAAAGACCTTTAGCATCGCAGCGACGGTGGACCTGGCAAATCAGGATCCTGAAATCCAGAAACTGAGTCATCTACCAGCCGGAGAGCAAGGCTATTATACGGACACGCCCGAAATGTCGCAGGCTATTTTTGATGTCAACGCCGCACTGACACGCAAAGTTGTCGATATGCAAGGGGCGTTTGTTGTTTGGCCGGAAAACGAGTTTGCCGATGCTGACGATGTATGTTTTATTGGCCAACTCGGCACACTGGCGCAGGAACTCGGTGCCTATATTGTGGCAGATGTTGTCTGGCGGGCATCTACCGGTATACACGATACAGCCCTGATGGTCGGCCCGCAGGGCAAGGAAATAGGACGTCGGGCGAAGATTAATACGACCAGCGGTGAACAAAACCATGGTTTTGTTCGAGGGCCGAGGGATTTTCCAGTATTTGACACTCCCCATGGCAAAGTCGGCATCGGCGTATGCTGGGATCGACACCGGTTGTGGATTACCCGCGAACTGGCGCGCGCCGGAGCGCAAATTGTGCTCATGCCGGTTGATGACGATTTCAATCATAATCGCTGGTTCCCGGCTTTTCACGCTTCGGACAGCGTCTTTCGGGCGGTTGAGAATCGAGTGACCTTCGGGTTGGGCACCACCAGCGGTATTTCATTAGTCGTCGATCCCTATGGGCGCGTGATGGCTGAAAGCGGTATAAACGAGCGCACGGCTATTATTGGTAAAGTTTTCACTGTATCAGGGACAACGCTTTACACGCGTTTTGGAGACTGGTTTGGCTGGCTGATGGTGATCGGGGTAGTGATAATGATTGGACGGGGGCTATTTAACAGGCCGAGAGATAATTAAACATCAAAAACTGATGCAGCGTTGAGGGTAACCTAATTTTCATCAAACAATTCCTGTCGCTCAACGGTGAGTCGGGTCATTTTTTAGCTAATAAAACACCTTCTATGAACGGACCAATGCCGCCGTCCAGCACGTCATTGACGTTGCCCACGTCCAGGTTAATGCGGTGGTCTTTTACCATCTGATAGGGGTGCAGGATGTACGAACGGATCTGGCTGCCCCAGGCGATATCCTCCTTGCTGTCATGCAGCTCCTGCTTTTTTTCATCCTGTTTGTCCTTTTCCTGCTGGTAAAGGCGGGACTTGAGCACTTTCAGTGCCAGGTCCCGGTTGCGGTGCTGGGATTTTTCCTGCTGGCACTGCACCACGATCCCGCTGGGAAGGTGGGTGATGCGAATCGCGCTGCTGGTTTTGTTGACATGCTGTCCGCCGGCCCCGCTGGCACGGAAAACGTCGATGCGCAGATCTTTTTCATCGATGTCGACGACGATCTTGCTGTCGAGTTCGGGATAGACGAAGACCGAGGCGAACGAGGTATGGCGTTTACCGCTGGCGTTAAACGGGGAAATCCGCACCAGGCGGTGGACACCGATTTCAGTTTTCAGATAGCCGTAAGCATTTTCACCCACCGCCGTAAAAGTCACGCTTTTAATGCCGGCCTCGTCTCCGGGCTGAAAGTCGATAAGTTCAAATTTGTACCCCTGGCGTTCAATCCACCGGGAATACATTCTGAAAAGCATCTCGGCCCAGTCCTGGGCCTCGGTGCCGCCGGCGCCGGCATTGATGGAAACAATGGCATTTTTGTTGTCGTCATCGCCGTCGAGCATCAGGTCAAGGGTGAGCCGGTCGATTTTTTTTTCGAGCTTGCGGATCTCATCGGAGACTTCCTGCAGGGCACCGGCGTCGGACTCTTCTACAGCCAGGTCCAGGAAAATTCGGTTTTCTTCCAGATCGGTGGTCAGTTCCTGGAACAGTTCGAGTTGATTTGAAATCTGGGAGCGTTCCTGTAAAAGGGATTTGGCTTCTTCCTGTTTATCCCAGAAGCCGTCGCGAGAGATAATTTTTTCGATTTCGGCCAATCGTTTTTGCTGGCTGGCAATGTCAAAGATAGCTCCGCAGGTGGTCTAATTTTGCTTTCAGTTGGTTCAAATTTTGTTTCAGTTCTGCAGACATAGTATGGTCCTCCTGTGGTTGCTTGTTTTCCTGTTTGTGCTTAGGCGGATCGTTGTCAGTGTCGGCCGCGCTTTAATTTAAGGGCAAATTTTGCAATTTCAAGCACCATCGCCATCAAGGTCGCTGCCAGGCATGCCCGGGCCAACAGATCGCCAAAGCGGGTGTATAAGGATTTTTTTTCCATCAGTGGAAGCGAGCGGGTGATAACTGCCTCTTGCAGCAGGGCCGATGCTGCCAGGACGCGGCCGGCCGGATCGACAAAGCCGCTGATCCCGGTGTTTGCCGCCCGGGCCAGGGCCCGTCGGTTTTCCACTGCCCTGAATACCGTCATCGAAAAATGCTGGTAAGGGCCGCTGGTTTTGCCAAACCAGGCATCGTTGGTGATGTTGATCAGCAGGGCGGCCCCGTTTACCGCCATGGCCCGGGAAAGCCCGGGGAATATGATTTCATAGCAGATCTGAACTCCCAGGCGCCCATCGCGCCATTCCAGCGTGTGGCCCTTTTTCCCCGGCCTGAAATCCCCTACCTGGGCGACAATTTTCCCCAGCCAGGGCAGCCATTTTCGCAGCGGAACGTATTCTCCGTATGGCACCAGGTGGGTTTTGTCGTATTTTCCGATGGTTTTTTCCTGTGGGCGGATCAGGTAGGCGCTGTTGAAATACTGTACCGTTTCTCCCCGGCGCTCAAAAGAGGGGCTGCCAATCAGATAGTCGGTTTGCGTGCGTCCAATGCCTTTAAACACAAGCTCCGACGGTTTTTGGTCGTACATCAGGTAAAACGGGGTGGCGGACTCCGGCCACACGATGAGAGCGGGCATTTTTTCCATGGTTGCCAGCGACAATCGGTTATATCGGGCAACGGTGTCCATCTGAAAGGCCGGGTCCCATTTTATGGATTGATCGACATTGCCCTGGACAACGCTGACCCTGGCTTTCGGGGCATCGGCAATTAGCCGGTCAATAGTTATTAAGCGTTGGTGGCCGTAAAACCAGGTGAGCCCCAGGGCGGCGGCCACGGTGATAAGAGCGCCTGCCGCCAGGCGTCCGCTGATTCGGGCGGTCTGCCACCTATTTTTCAATAAATACAGCAGTACGAAAAAAATGGTCGCGTTGCAAAAAGCAATCAATGCCGACAGGCCGTATACCCCAAATATATCTGAAATCTGAATGAGTTGCAAGCGATGAAACTGGGAATAACCCAGCAGCTCCCAGGGAAAGCCGGAAAAAATAAAGGATCGCAGATATTCCAGGGCAACCCACAACACCGGGATGGCCGTCATGGTCCGTGCGGGTTTGCTGCCCAGTACGGTTAAAGCAGCAGCAAATACGGCAACAAAGACGGCGAGAACGGCGGCAAGGGCGACCAGGATCAACAGGCTCAAATATAACGGTAAATAGCCGTAAGTGCGCATGACGGGCACCAGCCAGTACAGCAGGGAGGTGAAGTGCACCAGGCCGGTGACAAATCCCATGCAGAAACCGGCTCTGGCATCCCGGTTTCTCACGGCGTAAAGCAGGGGCACCAGGGCAAACCAGGCCAGCAGGTCCCAGCCGAACTTGGGGAAGGCCCCGGTCAACAGCAGACCGCTTAAGGCGGCCAGCAGAATATTTTTTTTATTACGGATCAAAATGGGTGCTTAAACCTAGAAAAAATCCCGAAACGGGGGACTGCGGGTTTGTCCAACGCTTCTGGTTTGCACAGAATATCGGCGGCTTGCCGCTCCAGGATAAAGAGCGGTGACCGCTGGAGTATATGTAACATGTGCCTGTGTTCTGTCAATAGACAATGGAAAATCACCGGCCCTGGTAACCGTGCGGCCCGTATACGACACGCTGCGCCCGGCTGATCTGCATTCCCTCTTCCCATGCCATTAAACTGCCCGTTGCGATTATTTGGACAGGAATCCCGTCTGCCCACCACATATTGTGGGCTTTTCTTCTTGACACACAACATGCATAGCTTTATAAATTAAGTATTCGCTAAGCCACTTACCCTGTTCACAGGAGATTTGTAAAATGCACCTGACATGTTACGGCGCGGTACGGGAAGTCACCGGCTCCATGCATCTTTTGACCACTGAAAATGATCACATTCTGCTGGATTGCGGGATGTTTCAGGGACGGCGCAGGGAAGCTGCTGAAAAAAACAAGGTGATGCCCTTTGACCCGGGTATCCTTACTAATGCCGTGCTTTCCCATGCCCATATCGACCACTCGGGTCGCATTCCCCTGTTGACCAAAAACGGTTTTAATGGGCGCCTCATCTGTACGCGGGCCACCGCGGACGCCTGTGAATATATGCTGCCGGATTCAGCTCATATCCAGGAATCCGACGCCAATTATCTTAACTACAAGACGGTTCGCACGGCGCTTTCCCGGATGAAGACCGGGCGGGGAAAGGAAACTGTTTCCCAGCGGGAAGCCACCCGGATCAAAAAGCTCTTAAAAAAAAATCGTCACGACCTTAACCTTGAAACGATTAACGATCTGCTTGACCAGTACAGCTTGCAGGCGGTGCAGCCCCTGTATACCATTGATGATGCCGAGCAGGCACTGACGTACTTTGACGGGTATCCCTATCGCGAGCCGGTGAACATCGGCCGGGACATGACCTGTACCCTGTATGATGCGGGGCATATCCTGGGTTCGGCCATCACCATGATCAGCGTCCGGGACAACGGACGCCGGTATAAGATCTGCTATACGGGTGATCTCGGCCGTTTTGACAAACCCATTATCAACGATCCGACCCTGGAGTTTACCGATGAAGACCGCGCCGTTGATTTGCTGATCATGGAAAGCACTTACGGTGACCGCCTGCATGAACCCGTTGTTGATTTAAAGCCTGGTTTAAAAAAAGTGCTGGCCGAAACCTGTGAGCGCGGCGGAACCTTGCTGATCCCTTCTTTTGCATTCGGCCGTACCCAGGAATTGCTGTACGTTCTGCATGAAATCTACAATGAAAATGAACTGCCCCGGCTGCCTGTTTACCTGGACAGCCCCCTGGCCACCAAGCTGACCCGGGTTTTCGGCGAACATCCTGAAGTCTACGACCGGCAGACCCGGCAAACATTTCTTAAGAAGGGCCAGAATCCGTTTTTATTCGACCAGATGCATTTTGTGGCCTCGGTGCAAGAGTCCATGGCCCTCAACCGGGAAGAAAAACCGCACATCGTCATAGCCGCCTCGGGAATGTGTGAAGCCGGCCGTATCCTCCATCACCTGCGCTACAAGATCCACAGCGAGCGTAACACCGTCCTTGTGGTCGGATACATGGCCCAGAACACCCTGGGCCGGCGTATTCTTGATCAGGGGACCAAGTATGAAAAATCCGGCCGAAAAGGCCCGCCACCCCTGCTCAAATTTATGAACAAGCAATATCCCCTCAAGGCCCACGTAGTAAAACTGGGCGGTTTCAGCGCCCATGGGGATAAGGCCGAGATGCTGCGCTTTCTCAAAAAGTCCAATCTGAAAATAAAAAAAATCGCCCTGGTTCACGGGGAAGAGGACCAGACCCTGGCCTTTGCCAAGTATCTTAAAAAAGAGGGTTTTGCGGTGACGGTCCCCCGGAGGGGGGAGACCCTGGAGATAAGATAACGGATGGGTACAAGGAAAAGAAAGGTTCAGGGTCCAAGGTGCAAGGAAGGGTCAAAGGATAAAGGATAATTGGCTGGAAGGCCTGGAGGCTGGAAAGCTTGAAGGCTTTTGATAAGGATAGAATTATTATTTAAGCGTTCCAGCCTTCCAGCTTCATAGCCTCCCAGCCGGCCTTTCTTTGTCTACGGAAAAGCCAGCGATTCAATGAACATATCCTGAAAATCCGGGTGGTCGGAAAGCTCCACCACCCGGGTCTGACGTGTCAGCTCTCCGGCATGTTTTGAAAAATTTTCATCAAAAAGAGCCCGGGTGGCGCCGGCGCCGGCAGCATTTCCCACCACTTCAATATTGTTTTCATCCACTGGCGGAAACAGCCCCAGGGTCAGGGCGTCTGCGATGTTGATAAAGCTTCCAAACGCACCGGCCACCAGTATTTTATCCGGCTGTTTCATCCCTGTTTCCCGGCACAGCAAGTCAATGCCGGTACGCAATGCGCCTTTGGCCAGCTGGACGGCCCGTACGTCTTTTTGGGTAAAGGTGATCGGCCGTCCATCCTGGGTTTGTTCCCCAGGAACCAGGATAAATTCCGGTGAATTGTTGTCATCGCGCTGAAGGTACGGTGAGTTCGTATCGGCGTTAAAGGCGCCATCTTTTAAAATAATGCCGGCCCGCAACAGTTGTGCCGCCGCACTGATTACCCCCGAACCGCAGATGCCGGCCGCTTTTTGGGGGTTGCCCGCTTGCCTTTGGATAAGCGAACAAATCGCCCGCCCGCTGGTTTTATCGATGGTGACGGCATCAATGGCCCCCGATACCGCCTGCATGCCATGCCGGATGGCGGCGCCTTCAAGGGCCGGACCGGTGGCACAGGAGGTGGCCACCAGGCCGTTTGCGACCCGATATATGATTTCGCCGTTGGTACCCAGGTCCACCAGCATGGTGCCCGCGGCGGCACGGGGCAGTTCGCAGGCCAGAGCGGCGGCGACAATGTCAGCCCCGATAAACCCGGTAATCAGCGGCAGGGTACGAATGATTGCTTTCGGATTAAAGCGCAGGCCGATGGAAGCCGCTTCAAAGGCCTGTTCATCCACAAAGGCCGGCTGGTAAGGGAACACACCGATGGTCGATGGATCCCGGCCGGCGAAAATATGGACCATGGTGGTGTTGCCCACCACGGTCATGGTGGTAATGCGCAAC
Source organism: Desulfobacterales bacterium (assembly GCA_029939875.1). GTDB lineage: Bacteria > Desulfobacterota > Desulfobacteria > Desulfobacterales > JAFDCJ01 > JAFDCJ01. The sequence goes on along the minus strand of JAOZSC010000025.1, from coordinate 6,129 downwards.
GGATCGATTCCGGTGGACCGGCAAACAGAGCTGGTGGCCCATTGCACGGCTTGGACCGCCATTTTTTGGAGGCGCGCCAGAAGCTCGTTGTCCTGCTGGATGGCGCTGATACGGCTCATGACATCATCGCCGTACAAAGCCTGGGGATTTTTTGCTGATGTGGATGCCACCACCGCACCCGTGCCCAGATTGCACAGGTAAACCGCAATGGTGGTGGTCCCCAGGTCGACGGCCAGGCCGTATACGTCAGCCTGTTGTGCCGCCGCAGGCCTTGCACCGGCCGGTTCGGCAAAAAGGGTGGACAGGCCTTTTTGCGCCACTTCCGCGTTGAGCCGGCTGGCGTCTGGAATATCCATTGCCAGATCCGCTTTTACCCTCACCCGGCATGCCAGGCGATAACCGGTTGCCAGGTCCGTTTGACCCAAACATTTTTTTTCGGATTCGTCGGGTTTTTCCACCCTGTTTTGACTGTCGCCGGTGATGGTGACCCGGCATTTGCCGCAAAGACCTTTGCCCCCGCAATCGGTGCGCAAAAAAATTCCTGCTTCGATGAACGCCTCCAGCAGCGTTTGACCCGTAGCAGCCGGAATTCGCCGGTCTTCGGTTTTGATATAAATGGTATGTCGTCCTGTGTTCATGGGGGAATCCGTCCTAAAGTTAACATCAACTGTGTTTTAAAAGCCCATTGTCTATGACACAGCAACAGATTCAAGTCAAATGGGGTTGCAATTTCGAGTGGAAAAAAGGTACACAACCCGTATGGAGGGACGCATATGACAGCAAAGCGGACGTTGCACTGGGCATGGGTGATTCTGGGTATCTGTTTTGTGGACCTTTTCATCAACTATTCGGTGCGGCTCGGCTACGGGGTTGTCCTGCCGGAGATGATCCGCACCCTGGGCTTCGGCCGGACCGCCGGGGGATCGATTTATAATTCCTACCTGTTTACCTATATCGCGATCACTCCTTTTACCGGGTATTTGACCGATCGACTGGGAGCCCGGCGGGTGATTACCATCTGCCTTTTGATTCTCGGCTGCGGTGTGCTGTTAATGGGTTTTGCTCACAGCCTGTGGTCGGCCTGCCTGTTTTTTGGCATTGCCGGCCTGGGCTCTACAGGTCTCTGGGCCCCGGTGATTACGCTGGTGCAGCGTTGGTTTGCCTTTAATCGACGGGGATTCGCCCTGGGGATTCTTTCCACCGGCTTCGGGCTGGGGTTTGCCACCATGGGCGCTGTTTTTCCGTGGGTGGTGCAATATTTTAACTGGCGCTATGCCTGGTTTTTTCTGGGAGCCATGGCTCTGGCCATGGTGGCTGTCAACGGCGTGTTTCTAAGAAGCGATCCGCTGGCCGCCGGTTTTCAGCCCTGGGGGGAAAAAAAGGACAGCGTCGATTCGCCGGATGGCGTCGTAGCCCCGCAACCCAAAATACCGCTGGCCTCTCTTTTTGCCGACCGCCGCTTCTGGTTAATCGGCGGCTCCTATTTTGCCGTCGCCTACGCCCTATATGGCATCACCACTTTTATGGTGGATTACGCCCGGTATCAGTTGAACCTGCCGCTGGCCCAGGCCAGCCTGCTGGCCACTATTCACGGTATCGGCCAGATCATTGGTGTGCTGACCATTTTGCCGCTGTCTGACTTTCTGGGCCGCAAAAAAACCATTCTCATTTCCAACACCGTTATCACCGGATGCCTGGCGGTCATCGTCCTGGCCGGCGATTCGTGGATGGTGCTTTCCATTTTTATCGGCATTCTGGCCCTGTTTTACGGTGCCACTTTCCCGATTTACGGGGCCTGTGCCGGGGATTATTTCCCACGGGAAGCCATGGGCACGGTCATCGGGGCCTGGACGCCCTTTTACGGTCTGGGGGCGATTTTAACCCACTGGGTGACGGGCGTTTTGCGGGACGCCACCGGTGTTTACAATCAGGCATTTATTATTAATGTAATAATGGCGGTGTTGGCGATTGTTTTGATGAGCCGGGTTCAAAAGAAAGAAAGGGGTTCTGAAATATGAGTCGGTTTTTAATGGTGGACGTCGGGGCGGGCACCATGGACGTGCTGTGGTATGATACCCGGGCTGATCTGCATTACAAGGCGGTGGTAAAATCTCCGGTGAGATACCTGGCGCAAAAGGCGGCACAACTGTCCGCAGATCTGCTGGTGACCGGAGTCGAGATGGGCGGTGGTTCCATCACATCCGTGCTGAAGCAAAAGGCCAGCCAAGCGCAGGTGGTGCTGAGCGTGTCCGCGGCTGCCACCCTGCATCACGACCTGGAAAAGATACGGTCCTGGGGGCTTACGGTGGTGGAAGACGAAAAAGCCGAACAGTTGCGCCAGGACGGCAAATTTGACCACCTTAAGCTCGCCGATGTGGACCACGAGCGGTTGCAACAGATTGTGGACGGGTTCGGAGTGCCGTTTTCATTTGATGCCGTGGTGGTTTGCGCCCAGGACCACGGGGTACCCCCGCCGGGGGTTTCCCACCTGGATTTTCGTCACAACCTGTTCAAAGCCCGCTTGGAAAAAGACCCTCGTCCCCATACACTGCTGTATAAAAGCGACGAGGTCCCGGAGGTCATGAGTCGCCTGAAGTCCATTGCCCGGTCTGCCGCCGCTCTTCCCGCGGAAGAGATTTATGTCATGGACAGCGGCATGGCGGCCATTGTGGGCGCATCCATGGACATGCTTGCCGGCAGCAGCCGGCGCGTTGTGATTCTGGACGTGGCCACTTCCCACACGGTGGCCGCCACCATGCTCGGCGAAGAACTCGCCGGTTTTTTCGAATACCATACCCAGGATATCACCCTTGGACGCCTGGAAGAACTGATCGTGGACCTGTGTGATGGGAACCTGGCCCACCAGCGGATTCTTTCCGAAGGCGGCCATGGTGCCTATGTGCGCCGGGCCGTCGGGTTCAAGGCCGTAGAGGTTATCATCGCCACCGGCCCGAAACGGCGGCTGGTGAAAGGATCGAAACTGCCGATCACTTACGGTGCTCCGTTTGGAGACAACATGCTGACCGGCACGCTGGGCCTGCTGGAAGCCCTGCGAAGACGCAAAGGGATGGCGCCGATCAATTACATATAATTGCGCATTAACGACACAATTGTCCGTGGTGATTGTTTGCGGTTCGTGGTCAGGTAAGCATTGCAGGATTAATCGAGATTGTCATGATCTGTGCGATTATAAAAATCAGGCCTTATGCGGCCCAACAGGCAACGGACAACTGACTACAGACAACCGACCAATTGAGTCGCGCTCAATTGCGGTGTAATCGATCACTTTGATTGATTCTTAGACAAGGAAAAAGGAGGAGGAACCATGGCCCAAATTAAAACCTTTGCATGCCCGTTAAAAATTTTTCAGGCCCGCAAGGAACTCGAGGCCCTGGATGAAGTGGTCAACCAGTTTCTCATGAAAAATAAGGTAAAAAAAGTCGTTTCCGTCAGCGACACCTGCACCACCGATGACAGTGGCACCATTGGCTTGATTCGCGTGATCGCATATGAATAAGCCCCGGCCCTGCTGCCAGGCTCCACCGGTCCGGTAACCCTGGCCGGTGCCGGCCTCATTTCCCAGGGTCAGCACGAGAGCAGGGTCTCATCTTTAAGGGTTTGCCCAAACTTGGCGACGATTTCGGCAACCGTTAATTTTTTCTTCTCATCACCCTGGATGTCAAGCTGGATCCTGCCCTGATGAAGCATGACCATCCGGTTGCCATATTTCAAGGCATGGTTCATATTGTGGGTTACCATCAGGGTGGTCAGCCTGTTTTCCCGGACCATGGTGTCGGTCAGGTCCAGTACTTTGGAAGCGGTGCGGGGATCCAGGGCGGCCGTGTGCTCATCGAGCAAAAGAAGCTTGGGCGGGGCCAGGGTTGTCATCAGCAGTGTCAGCGACTGGCGTTGGCCTCCAGACAGCAGACCGACGGCCTGCTTCAGTCTTTCTTCCAGTCCGAGATCCAAAACCTTGAGGACTTCTTTGTACCGTAAACGCCTGCTTTTCGTGACTCCCCACTTCAGGCCCCGTCTTTTACCCCTTAATTCGGCCATGCATAGGTTTTCCTCGATTGTCATTTCGCCGGCCGTCCCCATGGTGGGGCTTTGAAAGACACGAGAGACAAACCGGGCCATCTGGAAATCATGCCACTTGGTTACATCCTGGTCGTTTACAATTATCTGTCCCTGATCAGTCTCGACAGTTCCGGCGATTGCGTTTAAAAGTGTGGTCTTGCCCGCCCCGTTGGAACCGATGATGGTGATGAAGTCACCTTTTTCAACTTCAAGGCTGAAATTATCTAGGGCCCGCTTTTCGTCCTGGGTGCCTTTGTTGAATATTTTCGTGACGCCATTTAATGCCAGCATATACTCGGCCAAGGTTCACATTCCTCTGAGGTTTAATTTTTTTTCCCGTTGTCCGCGAATGGCCGGAATTGCCAGGGCGATGACCACCATGACGCCGGTTGCCAGCTTGAGATCGGTCGGGGCAAGCCCCATGCGCATTCCCAGGGCAATAATAAAACGGTAGACCACGGAACCGAAGGCCGCGGCAAGTGTGAGCCTGACCACAGTCGTCGGTTTAATCAGAGCCTCTCCGATGATGATCGAGGCCAGGCCCGCAACGATCATGCCGATTCCCATGCCCACATCGGAAAATCCCTGGTCCTGGGCGATCAGGGCTCCCGCCAGGGCGACCATGGCGTTTGAAACCCCCAGGCCGAAATTAGTGGCCGCATCGGTGTTGACCCCCAGCGAACGGATCATTTCCTCATTGTCGCCCGTTGCGCGCAGTCCCAGCCCGTACTCGGTGTGAAGAAAAACATCGATGGCGAATTTGCATACCAAAGCGATAACCAGAAAGAAAATGATAACCGGGAGATCGCGTGACATGTTCAGAGATTCCATGGGGGTGAACAGGGTGGGTTGGTTCAACAGCGGAATGTTGGCCCGTCCCATGATTCTCAGGTTGACCGAATACAAAATGGTCATCATCAGGATCCCGGCCAGCAGGGAGTTGATTTTGAATTTTGTGGCAAAGATTCCGGTCAGATACCCGGCAACAAAACCTGCTGCGGTGGCGATCAGCGTAGAAGTGACCGGGTCCATGCCGTCAAATATCAGACGCGCGGCAACTGCTCCGCCCAGCGGAAAACTTCCGTCAACCGTCAGATCCGGAAAGGCTAACACCCGAAATGTCAGTGCAATTCCCAGGGCGACCAGGGCATAGGCCAGACCCTGCTCTAGGGATATGGGGATGATATTGAGCATGGCACTCCTCAACAGTCGCTCAATTTAGGTAACGCAAAAGCCGCGCCCGGCTGGGACAAAAGATGCGCCAGGTGCGGCTTAACGCGGGCAAGCGCTATTGAATCACTTGGTCTGCCATTTTGATGAATTTGGGATCCAGTTTGACACCCTGGGCCTTGGCGGCCTTAAGGTTGACAACCAGCTTCAACGTTTTAGTCAGGCTGGAAGGGATGTCTCCCGGTTTTTTCCCTTCTTTGAGAATCTGGACCGCTTTCAGGCCCGCAGTGTATCCCACCTGGAAGTAGTCGAATCCCAGCGCCGCAATCGAGCCGCGCGGCACGGATTCGGTACCGCCGCCAAAAAGAGGTACTTTCTTGTCATTGCAGACTTTTACCAGGGACTCGAAGGCCGAGACCACGGTATTGTCGGAAATGATAAATATGGCGTCTACCCGGTCGGCCAGCGACTGGGCCGCCATGTAAACCTCGGCGGATGTCGATACGGTGACTTCCACATATTTAAGGCCGTATTTTTTCATGGCCGCTTTGGCCCAGCCGATGCTTTTGACCGAATTGGCATCACCGGCGTTGTAGATGGTTCCCCACACCTTGGCCGCAGGGACCATCTCATGGTGCAGTTTGACCTGCCGATCATAGGGCCAGGCATCGGACACGCCGGTCACGTTGCCACCGGCGGGGCCCATGGTTTTAACCAGACCGGCATCCACCGGGTCGGTTACCGAGGAGTAAACCACGGGGGTTTTGGTAATTACTTTCACGATCGCCTGGGAGGTGGGAGTGGCGATGCAGTGAACCAGGTCGAGATTGTCGCCTTTAAATTTTCTGGCGATTGCCTGGGCGTTGGACATATCCCCCTGGG
>JAOZSC010000351.1 GCA_029939875.1 Desulfobacterales bacterium | reverse complement strand
ACAAGAAGCACAACATCGATGTCAAAGGCATAAAAAGTGACGAAGTTTGAAGAAAATTGTAGCCGCAATTCTACAAATTTTGTAGCATTCTCCTTGGAAACCGATGAATATTCCGATGAGAATTTTTTATTATATAATATAACCTTTTGATTTATTTTGAATAAAAAAGTTCTATGAAACATTTCGGCATATTTGGCATCTTTCCTGCATTGCTACAAGGAAACCGTCAACAGTGCGGCTAAAAAATGAGCTGCGAAAACCATAATCTAAAGCAACAAAATAGGGAGGTCTAACTATCATGAAAAAACAACATCTTTTAGGAAACCAAGAAGGTTTCACCCTGGTGGAAATCATCGCCGTACTGATCATTCTGGGCATCCTGGCCGCCGTGGCCGTACCGCGCTATATCAGCCTGGAAGAGAGTTCAAAAAAAAGAGGGCTTGAGGCCGCCGTGGCTGAACTCAACGGCCGGGAGAGCCTGGTGTGGGCGGATGCAAAAATATCAGACACATCAAGTACCTCGTGGCAAATTATGACAAGTACCGTCTACACAGACCCAGACAGTCATTTATATCTCGGCGCAGACTACTCATGGTCAGTTGATCCTTCTTCTGGTAGTGCCGACCTGGTATTTAAAGGAACAACGGCCACTGTATCCCGTATCACGCAATCTGACACCAAACCAGGAATGTGGAAAATAACAGCCTGGCCATAAAGATGAAAAATGCAGTCCTTCGTATATTATACACCAACCTCAAATCTGTTTGATCATACACAGCCAAAGGGGCAGCGCGCCGGCGCTGCCTTTTTTTTCTTTTGCCGTTTCCTGCCTTGCCCCGGGGATTTCCTGTGTTATAATTAGGGTCCAAGGTACCCTGTATATAAGTATATCGCAATATAACCATCATATACATATATTCTCCATGAGAGGAATATCGAATGAAACTAGCAGTCAGCGGTAAAGGCGGTGTGGGCAAAACGACATTTTCATCCCTGTTGATTCGCAGTCTCAATGAAATGGGGAAACGCATACTGGCCATTGATGCCGATCCGGACGCCAACCTGGCCTCCGGCATCGGCATCGAAAATTCCGAGAGCATCGTTCCCATCGCCGAGATGAAAGATCTGGCGTTTGAGCGCACCGGGGCCCAGCCCGGCACTGTCGGCGGGTTTTTCAGTCTCAACCCTAAAGTGGATGACCTGCCGGACGCCCTTTCGGTCAAATTTGAGAACATCAAGCTTATGCGCCTGGGCGGGATAAAACAAGGCGGTTCCGGCTGTATCTGCCCTGAAAGCACCCTGTTGCGCGCCCTGGTGATGCATATTGTGCTGGCCAGAGACGAGGTGGTGGTCATGGACATGGAAGCCGGCATCGAGCACCTGGGACGGGCCACCGCCAAGGCTGTGGACAAACTGATCGTGGTGGTAGAACCGGGAAGGCGCAGCATCGACACGGCCGGGCACATTCGCCGGCTGGCCGGTGAAATCGGGTTAGACAGCATTGCGGTGGTGGGCAACAAAATCCGCGGACCCAAAGACGAAGAATTTCTTCACACCCACCTGCAGGACTTTGAATTCATGGGGTTCATGCCCTATGATGAGACTCTGATCGAAGCCGACCTGAACGGAGTTTCACCGTTTGACGTGGATTCACCATCCAAAGCGATCGTGCAGGCGATGATAGAAAGGCTATAGGCGCTGTGCGCCAGGTACCACATTATCAGAAACCCAGGCGTCGCGTTCGTAAAGCTCCCGGCTCAGTGCGTTTACAGCCGGGGGCCGATTCCGGGCTTAAAAAGGTTTTTGACGCCATCGGCGTGCCCAAAAGCCGGGCGTTTGTTCCCGATCCGTTCCAGCTCGACGCCCTGGCAGCCGTTGAGCACGCCGACTGCCTGGTCAGCGCCCCCACCGGCACCGGCAAAACCTGGATTGCCGAGCAGGCCATCGCCCGCATCCTGCAGCAAGGTGGCAAATCCTGGTATGCCTGCCCGTTGAAGGCCTTGAGCAATGCCAAATACGCCGATTTTTCAAAGCTGTTCGGCCCCGGACAGGTGGGCATTTTGACCGGAGACCGCAAGGAAAACCCGGACGCGCCGGTGATTGTCGGCACCACCGAAATATTGCGCAACCAGCTTTACGATGCCATGCACCGCGGTCGGTCCCTGGCAGCCGACTTTGTCGTACTGGACGAGGCACACTTTCTCGGCGACGAGGATCGCGGCGTGGTCTGGGAAGAAATCATGATCTATCTTCCGTCTCGAATCCCGTTGCTGCTGCTGTCGGCCACCATCGGCAATGCCGATCAGATTGCCGCCTGGCTTTCATCGATCCGTTCGCGTTGCTGCACGGTAATTGAAGAAACCACCCGGCCGGTGCCGCTGTTCCCGCTTTTTTTTCACCCCTCCGGCACCCTGCTGCCGTTGACCACCCCGGCAACCCGGGGTCGACGGTCCAAAATTTATCCCGGAGTCGTCAAATTTCTCAAAACCGGCCGGCACCGGTTTGTCGGAAAACACCCGGGGGCACTGCCGTTTGGCGACATTTTACGGGTCTTAAGAAAATTTGACCTGCTGCCGGCCATTTTTTTTCTCAAATCCCGGGCCGATTGCGACCGGGCGCTGGATTTGTGCCAGAACAACCTGCTGCCCGAAGGGCCACGCCGTTTTCATCTCAAAAGAAAAATCGAAGCCTTAATCCCGCAATCCTCCGGCGTGTCCGCTCACCGTCAACGCTGGCACCTCGAACACCTGGCGGTGGGCGCCCATCACAGCGGGCAGCTTCCGGCCTGGAAACTGGTGCTGGAGGGCTTAATGACGGCCGGGCTGCTGGACGCCGTTTTTGCCACCTCGACGGTGGCCGCCGGGGTAAATTTTCCAGCACGCACCATTGTGCTGCTCAACTCGGATCGCTATAACGGCAAACATTTTGCGCCTCTGACCCCGACCGAATTTCACCAGGTCACCGGTCGAGCAGGCCGCAGGGGGATGGACAAGATCGGCTTTGCCCTTATGATACCCGGCCGGCACATGGACCTGCGCTTAACGGCCAGGCTGCTGTCATCTCCATCTTCGCCAGTGGACAGCCAGATCAAAATCAATTTTTCCATGGTGCTCAACCTGCTGCTGTCCCATGACCCGAAGCAGATCCAAGCGCTTTTAAAAAAATCTTTCGCAGCCTATTGCATCTCCCAGACACGGGGGAAAAGCAAAGCCCAGAATCCGCAGAAACTTCTCTGGCGAGATTTTTTACGACACCTTGAGTTTTTAAAACTCACCGGTTTTGTGACCACCAACGACAAGCTGAACGCTGATGGCAAATGGGCATCACAGTTGCGGGTGGACCAACCGCTTCTGATCGCAGAAGGATTCCGGCGCACGATTTTCCCGCCGTCTGATCCTGACCTGCTGGCCGCCATTATTGCCTGCCTGGTCAACGAACGCGAAGCCGACGAGCGCCTCAGCACAAAAATGGTGCCTGCCGCGCTGGAAAAAGCCTTCGCAACGGTCACCCGGGGGTTGAAACCCCTGCTCCGCCAGATGGCACGCCACGGCTTCGAGGTCCGTCCCCTGCTGCTGCGGCCGGCAGCCACCATGTACGCCTGGGCACAGGGAAAATCCTGGGAGCAGGTGCTGAAAATCGCAGAATTGGAGGAAGGCGACCTGGCCATGCTGGTGCTGAGAACCGCTGATCACCTCAGGCATATCCGGCGGTTAAAGCAAGG
>JAOZSC010000350.1 GCA_029939875.1 Desulfobacterales bacterium | reverse complement strand
AGCCCCCGGCCACCGCTATCCGCACGGTGGGCGGCTTGCCGGTAACATCCACCATTCGGACGTGTCCCTGTTCATCGATGTGGGTGAATTTAGGCATTATATATAATTCCCTCACTACCTTTACAATTTAAGTTTATATTTATCCGCCTGTTTCATGGCGGGTCACTTGAACCCTGGAATCCTTGACTCCTTGGATCCTTTGAGCAAAGCCTGCTAAATTGGAAATAACCCATTTATTTTGCACATACTTGCGACAACTGATCGGGAGGTGATCCATAATTATCAATCGACAAAGTATTCTGTTTTGGCGGTGACGGTGGTTTTGATGAGATCAAGGGTTTCCGCCAACACGGCAATCACGTTTTCCCGGATATCACCGGCCACCGCCAGCAGCATGACGTCCTCGCCGACGGCCAGGTCCCGATTTTCGGCGATTTCAACCTGGATGTCGAAAATGCCCGGTTTCTGCTTTTGGCGGGATACGATTTGCTCCAGCCCCGGGTGATCGACGGTTACCCGCAGACCATCCACCCGGCGCCCATTACGCGATGTTGCCCGCACCACGCCGTTATGGCACAGCACCATTCCGACTTTTTCAAAATCCGGATTCTGCTTGATGGATTCCAACATTCTATTGATATTCATTTTAATCCTCTTAATCCTCTTTTTCCTGTGAGCTATGGTCATGAGCTATCAGCTGCGCCCTGCGCGTTGCAATCATCTCTTCAGCCCGCGCCAGATCTTGCGGTGTGTTGATATTGAAAAACGACAGCAGATCGGCGTCCCGGGTGCGCAAAATCTCTTCCGGGATAATTTTCGTTCGGCAGGAGCGAAATGCCCGTTGAATCTTAAATTTTTTTTCGTTAAGGTGCTGTTCAGCCGCCGTCAGGCAGCGTTTCGAATAGACGGCGCACAGCGGTTCAAACCCGGCGGCTGTCCGGGGCATCACAATGTCGGTATTTTTTTCCATCTGTTCGATGAGCATTTCCACCAGCCCCTTTTTTAAAAAAGGGGTGTCACAGGCTGAAAAAAAACCAAAGGGATGTTGCATGTAATAAAGGCCGGCATGGATTCCGGTCAGCGAGCTTCGCACGGCAAAAAGATCGGTGACGAGGGTCAAATCCCATTCCAGAAACTGCAACGGGTCGTTGGTTACCAGGATGATTTCATCAAAAAGATCCGAAAAAACGTCATACAGTCGATCCAGGATGCGCCGGGCGCCAATCCGGACCAGGGCTTTATTGTGTCCGTCAAAACGGGTGCTCAAGCCCCCGGACAGTATCACGCCGGTGCAGGGAAATGTCATTTGAAAATCAGTTTTTATCCTGGGTAGATAAAAATAAGCAATTTGCACGCAACCAGGTGCACAATTTCATAAATACGCTAACATATAAAAAAAATAGCCTCTAAAATCAAGGCAAATCCACGGCAGGCAGCTTTGAAAGATCGGCAACCGGCGATTTTAAGGTAACGATTGATCTTTATTCGCAAAATGGTATACAGGATAACCCGTGGGCACAATTTTTATTTGATATTGTGTAATTATGGGTTTTAAGCCTGAACCGCTCAATCTATGATAAAATAAGGATCGATATGGGTATTGAAGAACACAAAAAACAAGCGCCGAAGACGGTTCGCGTGGGCATCCTGACGGTGTCGACCACCCGGGCCCTGACCGATGATGCCAGCGGGAACTGGATCAGCGGTCAGCTCAAGCAGCACGGCCATGATGTTGTTTGCCACCAGGTCATCACCGATGATACGCAAATCATTGCCGCCACCGTGCAGCGCATCATAAAGGATCATCGGCCCCAGGTGATCCTGATGTCGGGCGGAACCGGCATCACGCCCAAAGATGTTACCATTGAGGCGGTGTCTCCCCTGTTTACCAAGGAGCTGACGGCCTTCGGACCCCTGTTTGCAAATTTAAGCTTTGCGCAGATCGGATCGGCTGCCTTTTTATCCCGGGCCACTGCCGGTGTGATTGCAACGACTGTTGTGGTCTGCATGCCGGGCAGCCTCAAGGCCTGTCAGTTGGCCTGCAGCGAGCTGATTTTACCCGAACTGGGTCACCTGGTCAAACATGTCCTGGATTAGGCCCTTTCCGAATAACAAAACCCAAATTCTAAACCTGTTTTCCCTCCTTTTCTAAAGGGGGTAGGGGGGATTTTACCGGCGGATTAAACCTGGTGCCGCCCCATGTAAATTTCAATGCGCTCAACGGCAAGGGAAAGACTCAGGGCCAGTACCAGGTATAAAACCGTGATGGTGATCCAGCATTCAAAGGTCAGATAAGTGGCCGACATCAGCTCCAACCCCTGAAACGTCAATTCCTGAACCGATATCACCGAAACGATGGCCGAGTCTTTGATGGTGGAAATAAATTGGCCTGCCAGGGGGGGGAGAATTCGCTGTAGGGCCTGGGGCAGAATAACATAGCGCATCTGCTGCCACCAGGACAGCCCCAGCGCGTAGGAAGCCTCCCATTGCCCTTTTTCGATCGATTGAATTCCGGCCCGGACGATTTCTGCGATAAAAGACCCCTCAAACAGCGCCAGGGTGATCAGCGCCGATAAAAAGGCCGTGAACAACGCCGGTTTGGCCGCCATAACCGACAACAGTCCCTGGACATTGGGGCCAAGAGCGCGGACAAAAGCGTCTACTCCTAAAATGGGCATGATCTGATCGCTGACAAAAAAATAGAAAATAAAGATTAAGACCAGCGGCGGGGTGTTGCGAATCAGTTCGACGTAGGTGCGTCCTACCAGGCGTTTAAAAAGGCTGGGACTGATGCGAAAAAATCCCATTACCGTTCCGATCAGCGTTGCCAGGACGGTGGTCCACACGCTGAGTCGAATGGTGGTAAAAAGGCCCTCCATGAGCAGATTGGGCACCCAGCGGCCCATGTCGGCATCATAGCGAAAGAGGTACTGCGGAATGGCCGCCCAGTTCCACCGGTAATGTAACCCGACTCTGACCCGGTAGGCGAAGTATGCACCGGCTGCCAGCAGAAGCACTGCCAGTACAACATCCAGCAGGGTAATCCGCATCTTTTTTTTTCTTGCCAAGGGCATGATTTTTTTTGCCGCCCATCCGGGGCGGGTTACAGAATCTGGCTGAGGAAAAGCTTCGTTCGTTCCTCTACGGGGTTGGTAAAAAAATGCTCGGCGGTACCCTCTTCAATAATTCTGCCGTCTTCTATGAAAATTACCCGGTTGCTCACCTCTTTGGCAAATCCCATTTCATGGGTTACAATGACCATTGTCATTCCTTCCCGGGCCAGGGTTTTCATGACCTCGAGAACCTCTCCGATCATCTCCGGGTCCAGGGCGCTGGTGGCCTCGTCAAAAAGCATCACCTTGGGCATCATCGCCAGGGCCCGCGCAATGGCGACGCGCTGCTGCTGTCCGCCGCTGAGCTGCCCGGGATAACTGTCGGCTTTTTCCCGAATGCCGACTTTGTCAAGCAGGTTCATGGTGGTTTCCAGGGCCTGGCGTTTTGATTTTTTGCGGACCAGCTTCTGGGCTAAATTTATATTTTCGAGCACTGTCATGTGGGGAAAGAGGTTGAATGACTGAAACACCATGCCGACTTCTTTGCGAATTTCCAAACGGTTTTTCGGGTTGTCGTCAAGAGGGATGTCATCGATGACTATGGCACCATTGTCGATCTCTTCGAGGCCGTTTAAGCATCGAAGAAATGTCGATTTTCCCGACCCCGAAGGT
>JAOZSC010000349.1 GCA_029939875.1 Desulfobacterales bacterium | reverse complement strand
ACGGCATGAAAAAGGAAGAATTGATTGTCGAGATTAAAAAGGTCAAGGGGATTAAAGACGAGCCGGTTAAAAAAACGGACGCCTCCGTCGGCGAATTAAAGCAAAAGATTAAAGCCTACAAATCACAGCGGCAGGATAGCCTGGAGGCCAATGACAGAAAAATGGCCACGATCTACAAACGGCGCATTTCTAGGCTTAAAAAGAAAACCCGCAAGGCGGCGGCCTGAAATTTTGAGCCATTGCCTTAGACGGTTTGTAGGCAAGGCGCTATCCGGCATAGAGTCCTATGATTGATCCGGCATCAGTGGCATTTGATATCGACGGCGTTATTGCCGATACCATGACCCTGTTCCTTGAAATTGCGCGCGACGCTTTTCAAATCGACGGAATCCGCTACGAGGATATCTCCTGTTACAATCTGGCCGAATGCATCCCCATTGAACCGGAAGTCATAGAGGCCGTTGTCGGCCGGATTCTCGACGGTGAGTACCAGATGGCACTGCAACCCATTGACGGAGCGGGCGACGTGCTGACACACATCGGCCGGGATTACGGTCCGCTGCTGCTGGTCACGGCCCGGCCGTATCCTGGCCCCATGCTCAAATGGTTCCAGGACTTGCTGCCCCTGAACCAGGGCGGCGTTGAACTGGTGGCCACCGGGTCCTTTGAAAATAAGGCTGATGTATTGAAACAACGCAAGATCACCTGTTTTGTAGAAGATCGGCTGGAAACCTGCTATCGGCTCGAAGAGGCCGGCATTATGCCGGTTCTTTTTAAACAACCCTGGAACCGGCAACCGCATCCCTTTGTGGAGGTCGACTCCTGGAAACAGCTCGAATCGCTGATCGAATTTTAGACCGGAGATAAGGGGAGTCGGCTGCCATGAAGACGGGCCCGATGCAAAACGCCATTGATGATTTTGTCCAATCGCTGGCCGTTGTAAAGGGATATTCCCAGCATACGTGCCGCGCCTACCGCCATGATCTGGAAGAATTTTTGGCGTACCTGATCCAAAATCTCGCCGGCCGCCGCCGACGGGATCCAGGCGTCGTGAGCGTCGGTGACGTGGAGGGCATAACCATCCGGGGGTACCTGGGGTACCTGCACAAAAAAAATACCAAAAAGACCGTCGCCCGCAAGCTTTCGGCGTTGAGATCATTTTTCAACTATTTTGTAAAACGTGGAGAGCTCACTGACAATCCGGCTGAGACCATCCTGACGCCCAAACAGGACAAAACCATTCCTGTCTATCTGGCCGTCGATGAGGTCTTCCGGCTGCTCGATTCGATCCGCGGCGACAAATTGCTGGAGTTGAGAAACCGGGCCATCTTTGAAACCCTGTATTCCTGCGGGATTCGGGTTTCGGAACTGGTCGCAATGAACAACGGGGATGTGGATGAAAACGCGGCGGTGATACGGGTGATGGGAAAGGGCAGCAAGCAGCGTATCGTGCCTATCGGCCAAAAGGCCCTGGCGGCCATCGAACGCTACCATGCCCGGTTGCGAACCCGACGCGGCGCGAAACTGGATACTGACGAGGCGCTTTTTTTGAACAAAAACAACGGTCGGCTCACGGCGCGCTCCGTGGGGCGTATCCTGGACAAATTCGTTCGGGCCTGCGGCCTGCTCAAACCGATCTCACCGCATGCCATGCGCCACACATTTGCCACCCACATGCTGGATGCCGGCGCGGATCTGAGGGTCGTCCAGGAGTTGCTGGGTCACAAAAGTTTGTCCACCACTCAAAAATATACCCATGTGAGCATTGACCGGCTGATGGAAACTTATGACCGGGCGCATCCCAGAAAATAGGGGCAGGGCGATCCGGTTGCAGAAAATTGGCGATTGCGAGTTGCTAATGAGTCCATATTATGAACAAAACGGAGTCCCATGACATGAATTATCACGGAACGACAATTTTAGCCATCCGGCATAAAGGAAAAGTTGCGGTTGCCGGTGATGGCCAGGTGACCCTGAACAACAATGTTGTCAAACACCATGCCAGGAAGGTGCGGCGCATTTACGGCGATAAAATCATCGTGGGCTTTGCCGGCGCCACCGCGGATGCTCTGAACCTATCAGAGAAACTTGAAAAAAAATTGGAGCGCTATAATGGCAACCTGACCCGTGCCGCGGTTGAATTGGCCCGGGACTGGCGCGCAGATAAATTTTTAAGACGTCTTGAGGCCATCATGATCGCCGTGGACGCCGATAGCATGTACCTGCTTTCCGGCAACGGGGACGTAATCGAGCCCGATGAGGGGATTATCGGGATCGGGTCGGGAGGCGTGGCTGCCCAGTCGGCCGCCACCGCGCTGGTAAAACACAGCGATATGGATGCAGTCGATATCGTTCGGGAATCCATGAAAATCGCCGCTTCGACCTGTATTTATACCAATGATATGGTGACCATCGAAGAAATGTAACCATTGGTTGAAAGGTTCAAGGTTCAAGGACTTTTTACGAGTTCATCAAGGGCCGGGGCTAAAGAGAAACACCTGACACAAATTAAATTTTTGTATTAATTCGGTAATGAATAATTTGAAAAACATTTATGGCTGATCATATTAGGCAAAGGTATTATGCATGAGCAACCTGAAACCATCGGAAATCGTCAAAGAACTCGACAAGTATATTATCGGACAGAACAAAGCCAAACGTTCAGTGGCGGTTGCCCTGCGCAACCGCTGGCGTCGGCAGCAGGTGCCCGAGGAACTGCGTGATGAAATTGCACCCAAGAATATCATCCTGATCGGGCCCACCGGGGTGGGCAAAACCGAAATTGCCCGCCGGCTTTCCCGGCTGACCGATTCTCCCTTTAACAAGGTTGAAGCTTCCAAGTTTACCGAGGTCGGTTACGTGGGCCGGGATGTAGAGTCGATGGTCAGAGACCTGGTGGAACTGACTATCAACAAGTTCAAGACCCGCGCCCAGGAGCAGGTGCAGGACAAGGCCCGGCGCAACGCCGAAGAACGCATGCTCGATTTGTTGCTTCCCAAGGCCGGCACCCAGCCGCCCGGCCGAAGTGAAGAATCCAAAGAAGTGCAGTTTGAGCTGGTGACCGGCGGCAGCGACGTATCTTCTTCCACCCGGGAAAAATTGCGAAGTATGCTGCGCCGGGGTAAACTCGATAATCGTTTTGTGGACCTGGACGTAGCTGATCGCAGCATGCCGATGGTGGAGATTTTTTCCAATATCGGCATGGAAGAGATGGGCATTAATTTTAAAGACATGCTCGGCGGCATGTTTCCAAAATCCACCAAACGGCGTAAGATGAAAGTCGCTGACGCCATGGAAATTCTGGCCCAGGAAGAAGCCCAGCACCTGGTGGACATGGACCGGGTCGTACGCGACGCCATTGTACGGGTCGAGCAGTCCGGAATCATCTTTCTAGATGAAATTGATAAAATTGCCGGTGGCAACGGCAGTCACGGTCCGGACGTGTCCAGGGAAGGGGTGCAGCGCGATTTGCTGCCCATTGTCGAGGGCAGCACGGTTACCACCAAGTACGGACCGGTTAAAACGGACCATATCCTGTTTATCGCTTCCGGGGCCTTTCACACGGTCAAACCGTCGGACCTGATCCCCGAGTTGCAGGGGCGCTTTCCCATCCGGGTTGAGCTGAATTCGCTGGGTCAAAGTGAGTTTGTCAGAATTCTTACCGAACCCAGAAATGCCCTGTTGCTGCAATATATGGCCCTGCTGAGAACCGAGGGTATCGATGTCGTCTTTGAAGATGAT
>JAOZSC010000348.1 GCA_029939875.1 Desulfobacterales bacterium | reverse complement strand
CCGCAGGCAATGCACGGGTCAAAGGAGTGCACCGTGCGCAGGACCTCCAGCGGTTTTTTGGGATCGGCCACCGGTGTGCCGATCAAGGCCTCTTCCACCGGTCCCAGCTTGCCCTTGGCATCCCGCGGTCCCAGGTTCCAGGTTGAGGGGACCACGTACTGGTAGTTTTTGATTTTCTTGTTTTCAATCTGGATCCAGTGACCTAGGGCTCCCCTGGCGACATCGTTCAATCCTAAACCCATGCCGCTGTCGGGCATCTCCCAGGACTGGTAGGTCTGGGTATCCCCGCCTTTTATATTGGCCACCAGTTCCATCACCCAGCCTTCCATGGCATTGCCGATGGCCACGGTTTCGATGCAGCGTGCACCGGTGCGGCCAAGGGTGGAAAACAGGGCGGATGCCGGGATCCCCAGGGTTTTGAGCACTGTGTTGACAACCGGTGTGACTTCCTTCTGGCCCTTGGCATAGGCGACCAGCACCCGCGCCAGCGGTCCCACCTCGCAGGGTTCACCCTCGTAGCGCGGCGCTTTGAACCAGGAATATTTGCCGTCGCCCGGCCGGTACTTCGGGTCTTCCTGCAGCGGTTTGGTTTCCCCTTCGTAGGGATGCCGATCGGTGCCGCCTTCATACCAGGAGCGCGCGACGTGTTCGGTGACCCGGGCCTGGTGGGCCATTTTCACCCCTGCCAGGTTGCGTTTCATGATCACGCCCCGGGGCATGAAAAGACTTTCCGGTTCCTGGTCGGTTTGCGGCAGATCGCCCCAGGCCAGGAAGTTGCTGGTACCGCCGATGGCGCCCCAGTCCTTGTAAAAAGATGCCACTGCCAGAACATCCGGCAGATACACATTTGTCACGAACGCCTGGGTTTCTTTCCAGATATACAAAAATTCTGCGATCCGGTCCGGCGTCAAATCCTTTACACAGGTGACTCCGCCAACCACCAGGGACTGCAGGTGCGGGTTTTTGGCGCCGAAAATGGCATGCATCCGTACGGCCTTGGCCTGCAGGCGCAGTGCTTCGATGTAGTGGGCCGTTGCCATCAGGTTGGCTTCGGGCGGCAGTTTGTATGCCGGATGGCCCCAGTAGGCGTTGGAAAACGGACCGAGCTGCCCGCTGTCCACGAAAGTTTTCAGCCGCTGCTGGACATTTTTAAAATAAACGGCACCGCCCCAGGGCGCATTGCTGACATTGTCCGCCAGAGCCGCGGTTTTTTTCGGATCGGCTTTCAGCGCGCTGACAACATCCACCCAGTCTAAGGCATGCAGATGATAAAAATGAACAATGTGATCATGTTGGAACTGGGCCCCGTGCAGCAGGTTGCGAATGATGCGTGCATTTTTTGGGATCTTGACGCCCACCGCGTCTTCAACTGCCCTCGCCGAGGACAGATAATGGGTGTACGTTCAGACCCCGCAGGATCGTTGAACAAAAAGCGGGGCGTCGCGCGGATCGCGGCCCTGCAGGATGATTTCAATGCCCCGAAACATCTGGCCCGAGCTCCAGGCATTGACAACTTTGCCTCCGGACACCTCGACCTCGATTCTGAGGTGCCCCTCTATTCTGGTAATCGGATCTATCGTGATTCTTTTACCCATATGATCTCCTCCTCCTTCAGGTGGTACAGGGATTGCTGTTTATTCCAGTGTGCCTGCCGTTACAGCTCTTCGAAAAACGGGGTGTATTTGTCCCAGAAATCCGGTTCACTGCAGCCGATGCATGGGTGGCCGGCTTCAATGGGCCAGCTGGTGCCGTCGTTGAATTTGGCGATCGGGCAGTTGTTGTAGGTTTCCGGTCCCCGACAGCCCATTTTGTAAAGGCAGTAGCCCGCCGCGGCCTCTTCGGAGCCAAATTCTTCGACGAACTCATCGTTTTCGAAATGCGACCTTCGCGGACACTGGTCGTGAATGGTAGTCCCGTAAGCAAACAGGGGCCGCCCCAGGGCGTCTAAGGCCGGCAGTTTGCCCAGGAGGAGATAGTTGACGATGGTTCCAACCAGATTGATGGGGTTCGGCGGGCAGCCGGGAAGGTTGACCGTTTGGATGCCCAGTGCCTGGCCAACGCTTTTGTAGCCGCCGGGGTTGGGTGCGGCCGCTTGAACACCGCCGAATGAAGAACACGCGCCGATGCAGATCACACCGGCTGCTTTGGGGATGACGTCTTTGGCCACTTCCAGAAACGTGCGGCCGCCGATTTTTCCATAGGCGCCGTTGAACTTGGTGGCAATAGCCCCTTCCACCACGCAGATGAATTTGCCATTGTACTTTTTCACTGCCTGCTCAAGCTGTTCTTCAGCCTGGTGCCCGGCGGCGGCCATGATGGTTTCCAGATATTCGATATCCAGAATTTCAAGCACCAGCTCATCGATCCATGGATACATGGATCGCAGGGTCGCTTCAGTACAGCCTGTACATTCTGCGAAGTGCAGCCAGATTACCGGTGGCCGCTGGGCCGGGGCGGCAAAAACCTCGGCCACTTTCGGGACAAACGAAGATGAAAGCCCCATGGTCGCTGTAAGGAACGTACAGTACTTCATGAAGTCCCTTCGTGAGACTCCCTTGCCCTCCAGCCTCTTAAAAAATGCTTTTTCTTGGTCCATTTGCACCTCCTTGATGCGAGTTAGTGTAGATACCAGTTGCCTCGCCAGTTATATAACAGCCAGGTTACTGCAGAAACGAACAGCCTGTCGTTACAGTGATCCAGCGGCAAGCGCTCATGGGACGGATCATTGTACTAAGGGCCTGATTATTCTGCAAAACCTGAAAACCGATAGTGATATCTATATGCTTGCGGCAGCGCCGCAGCGAAACCTTTGCAAAACACCGGAGTATTTTTAAAGGTGTCGCATCAATTGCAGTGCGTGTGAAATACGTGAAATGGAAGTGTTACTTTAAAGTAAGGGACCCGACAAGTCAAGCCTATTTATGGTATTAACAGGCCTTTTTTTTGAAAGACCGGCCTGCGGGAAGGCCGGTAAACAAGACTGCTGACGGGATTTGTTTCTTTAACCGGTATATTGGGCAAAGGCGCAAAAAAAATCAGTCGTCGTCATCTATGTCGACGTAGTCGTCATCGGCTATTTTCAGCGACGAGTCGATTTTTTTTATATCTTCTTTATCGTCAAACTCATCTTCCAGCACTTCATCCAGTTCAGCCGGTTCTTCATCCAGCTCCGGGGTCATTTGCACCGCCTGACGTTTTTGGGTCAACAGTTCAATATCGTCGAAAAAAAGTTCTACGGACGAACTGGTTTTTGATTTGTGCAGCCCGATGACCGCCACGGCAATTTGATGTGCATAGCTGCCCGGCGGGTATAAATTATTGGTTCTCAGGGCGGCAATCAGCGCATCTTCTCCGGCCGCAATAGCGGATTTAATGGTTTTATAGTCATAGGTTTCTTCGCACAGCAGCGACAGCGAATCCTTGTCAAGTTCGGCAAATTCCTGGATTTTGAACTGCTTGTTTTTTTTGTCGTTTACAATTAAATATTTTTGTTTCATGACGGTATTTCCCTTCATCATTAAAAAGCGGCGTTTTTTTTGAAACCACAAAAAAACAGCCCTGTCAACTGCCAATCCGAGTTTAATTTTCGCGGCAGGAGCTGTAAATTGTTTTCGGGGCCTGACGCTGCTGCCAGGTTCAAAAAACCAATAAAACCATTGACCTGTTTACCTTTAAATGTTAGATAACCGAATTCAGATTTGGAGGGATGGCTGAGTGGCCGAAAGCGGCGGTCTTGAAAACCGTTGAGG
>JAOZSC010000347.1 GCA_029939875.1 Desulfobacterales bacterium | reverse complement strand
ATTTAGCCAACCGATCTGATGGCGCCCAAAATGGACACTTTCAGCGAGGCCAAAATGCATATTGCGCGGCGGCAACCACAACTTTTTGAGAGCTTACAAATAGCATTGCTATTATACTGAAATTGAAGTATTTTAGCTCTGTGATGATTGAATCGATATTAAAATTACTTCCTTCGTTGAAGTTTCTGCAATAAATTTCAAAGGCCTTTAGAGGACAAAATGGATCGTAGAAAAACTGCCTTTTTTCTGCTGCTTTTCGTGATGGTGATGGTTGGCTTGTCGACAAACCTGATACAGGCCGCCACCACTGGAAATAGTTTTGGTTCAACGGTTCACATCGAGCTGACCCCCGCAGAAAAAGCCTGGCTGGCCACCCATAAAGACATCCGGCTCGGTGTCGATCCGGGCTATGCGCCCTATTGTTTTGTTGATGAGTCCGGAAAGTATGCCGGTGTGTCGGCTGATTTTGTGGACATCATCAGCAAACGCCTGGGGATCAAAATGCAGATGGTGCCGGGACTCAACTGGAAACAGATCCTTGAAGGGGCCCGCCGCAAGACGGTAGACGTTATTACCACCGCCCGCAAGACCCCTGAAAGAAAAAGTTTTCTGAATTTTACCCAGACCTATATCCCGACGCCGCTGGTGATCATAACCCGCAGGGATTTTTCCGCCATTAAAGGCCGTGATGATGTCAAAGGCCGGAAAATCGCCATGGTAAAGAGCTATGCCAGCCATGAGAAAATCGCGCGGGATTTGCCTGAAATCGAACCCATCTGGTATCCCACTCCTTTGCAGGCCCTCAGATCCGTTTCACTCGGCCAAACGGATTGCTATATCGGCTCCGAGGGGACTTCCTCATATTTGATGAGCAAACACACCATTACCAATCTTAAAGTCGCCGCGGTTTTTGATGACCGCCTGGATGGACAGCGTTTCGCGGTGCGCAAGGACTGGCCGGAGCTGGCGTCGATCCTTGATAAAGTCCTGGACACGATTTCTGAAAGTGAACGTCTTGAAATTATCGGCAAATGGATTCAAACGGGATCAGGCCAGCTGAGGAAAAAGAAACTTGTCCTGTCCGGAAAAGAAAAAGCCTGGCTGGCCACCCATAAAGACATCCGGCTCGGAGTGGATCCGTCCTGGCCGCCGTTTGAATTTATTGACACGACCCGGGTTTATTCCGGAATTGCATCGGGTTATGTGCGCTGGTTGAACAAACGGCTGAAGATAGAGATGACACCCGTAAAGGGTTTAAGTTGGCCCCAGGTGATGCACAAAGCCAGATCCGGTGGTATTGACGTGTTGCCCTGTGTCATCCAGACCCCTGAACGGGAAAATTTTCTGCTTTTTACCCAGTCTTACCTGGATTTTCCCATGGTGATCGTCTCACGGAAGGAGGCACCGTTTGTCAACGGGGTGCTGGATTTTGGCAGGGGTCGGGTGGCGGTTGTCAAGGGCTATGCTACCCAGGAACTGATGGAACAGGCCTATCCGGGCCGCGGTTTTTTTCTCGCCGACAATGTCGATCAGGCTCTCAAGGCTGTTTCCAAGAGAAAGGCGGATGCCCTTGTGAGCAACCTGCCGTCCATTACCTATGGAATTGAAAAACTTGGACTGACCAATTTGAAAGTCGCCACCACCACCCGCTACCGGTTAAAGCTTTCCTTTGCGGTGCGCAAGGACTGGCCCCTGCTGGTCAGCATACTGGACAAAACCCTGGCGGCCATGCCGGAAGCTGAAAAAGGCAAGATCTTTCAGCGCTGGATCAACCTGCGTGTCGAGCGCCGGACCAACTGGGCGCTGCTGCTGGAGGTGGTGGGGTCCATTGTGCTGGTCGGCACGATTATCCTGTTTCTGATTCTGCGCTCAAACCGGAAGCTGAACCAGGAGATCCGTGAGCGTCGGCGCACCGAAGAAGCATTGCGGGAAAGCCGGACCGCTGCGCGCGGGCTGCTCGACGCCACCCAGGAATCCCTGCTGCTGCTCGACAGCCTGGGAAATGTCGTGGCGGTCAACACCACCGCTGCCCGGCGATTTCAAAAAGCCCCGGATGAAATTACCGGGACCGACTATTTTAACCTGTTGACCGGTGAAGTCCGCACCACCCGCAGGGCATATTTTGATAAAGTCATGCGAACCGGCACCCTGATGGACTTTGAAGACACCCTCAACGGGGTTATATTTCAGAGCCGCTTTTATCCGGTCAAGAATAAAGACGGGCAACTGGCAGGGGGTGCTCTGTTCAGTGAGGATATCACCGAGCGCAAAAAAGCTGAACTCGAACTTAAAAAGCTATCCAGCGCGGTTGAACAAAGCCCGACGTCTGTTGTCATCACCGACATCCAGGGAACCATTGAATATGTCAATCCCAAATTTACCGAGTTGACCGGTTACAGCGCCGAAGAGGCCATGGGCAAGAATCCCCGGGTTTTAAATTCCGGAAAACTGCCGCGCGAACATTTCAAAAACCTGTGGCAAACCCTGCTGGCGGGTCGTGAATGGCACGGGGAATTTCACAATAAAAAGAAAAACGGCGATGTGTTCTGGGAGCTTGCCCATATTTCGCCGATTCGCGACAATGAAGGGCAAATCACCCATTTTGTGGCGGTCAAGGAAGACATCACCGAGCGCAAGCGTTTGCAGACAGAGTTGTTGCGGGCCAAACAGGCGGCCGAGGATGCCACCCGGGCAAAAAGCGATTTTCTGGCCAATATGAGCCACGAGATCCGTACCCCCATGAATGCCGTTATCGGTATGGCGCACCTGGCCCTGAAAACGGACTTGACGCCTAAACAGCGGGACTACATGACCAAGATCCAGTCTGCAGGCAATTCACTGCTGGGGATCATCAATGATATCCTGGACTTTTCCAAGATTGAGGCCGGAAAACTGGATATGGAGGCGGTTGACTTCAATCTGGATACGGTGCTGGACAACCT
Source organism: Desulfobacterales bacterium (assembly GCA_029939875.1). GTDB lineage: Bacteria > Desulfobacterota > Desulfobacteria > Desulfobacterales > JAFDCJ01 > JAFDCJ01. The sequence continues at coordinate 877 of JAOZSC010000347.1, read as the reverse complement.
GGCCAATCTGATTACCGTCAAGGCCGGAGAAAAAGAAGATCTCGAAGTGCTTTTTGCAACGGCTCCCGACGTGCCACGGCAGCTGGTGGGCGATCCTCTGCGGTTGGGGCAGGTGCTCATCAACTTGAGCAACAATGCCGTCAAGTTTACCGATGTCGGGGAAATCGTTGTCGCCACGGAGATGGTCGCGGAGGATGCGGATTCGGTGACCCTCAAATTTTCAGTGAGCGACACCGGTATCGGAATGACCGAGGAGCAGATGGCCAAGCTGTTTCAGTCTTTCACCCAGGCCGACACATCTACCACCCGAAAATACGGCGGAACCGGGCTGGGGTTGACCATCAGCAAGCGACTGGTGGAAATGATGGGCGGAACAATCGGGGTCCAAAGCACGGCCGGCCGGGGCACCACATTCAGCTTTACCGTTGTCTTGGGCCGGGGAAAAGAAAAGGAAGCATCGCGGCCGGACCTGCCGCCGGATATGCACGGCCTGAAGGTGCTGGTGGTCGATGACAACGCTACCTCACGGGAAATTTTTCGTGAGATGCTTGAATCGTTTCACTTTGAAGTCGCATTGACGGTTTCCGGCGAAGAAGCGCTGGCAGAGGTTCAAAGTGCGGGCAAAAGCAGGCCCTTTGACCTGGTGATCATGGACTGGAAGCTGCCCGGCATGGATGGAATGGAAGCCTCCCGACAAATCCGGGCCCATCCGGAAACCGGGAAGATGCCGGCCATTGTGCTGGTGACCGCTTACGGCCGTGAGGAAGTGATGCAGGAAGTCGAAGGGACGGAACTGGATGGTTTTTTGCTTAAACCGGTGAGCCCTTCGATGCTGTTCGACACCATCATGCAGGCTTTCGGCCGGGAAGGGGCGCAA
>JAOZSC010000346.1 GCA_029939875.1 Desulfobacterales bacterium | reverse complement strand
TAACATTCTGTAACCAAATTATGTCTTTGCGGCTCTATAGTAATGATGGTTTGGCTCTGGACTGAACCATCTCAGAGTAAGTGCCTAACAGTGCTTCATTCTGACCTCCTTTCACGGGTGGTTCACCGGCAGGTGGACCACCCTTTTTGTTGGCCGCTTACGGTAAAAAGTGATCGTTGACTTTTACTGAACATGGTTTATATTTTGAGTTTAGGTTCCGGTAGAAGCCGACGATTTTGCCATGTTGTTTATGCAACATGGGGTAAATAGATACTGCGGGGAGATATGAGCAGAAGCGCTGAAGTGGAACGAAAGACCAGAGAAACCAATATTCGGATAGCGCTGGATCTGGACGGACAGGGTCGGGCGGAAATATCCACCGGTATTGCTTTTTTCGATCACATGCTTACCCTTTTTGCCGTTCACGGTTTTTTTGACCTGACCGTGCACGCCGAGGGAGACCTGGAAGTGGATCTTCACCACACGGTTGAAGACGTGGGGTTGGTGCTGGGCGAAGCCGTTGGCCAGGCCCTCAATGAGCGCAGGGGGATTAAACGGTACGGACATGCCGTTACACCGATGGACGATGCACTGGCGGCTGTCACCATTGATTTGTCCAACCGTCCATTTCTGGTTTACCAGCTTCCGGAACTCAAATCGACGGGCATTGCGTTCAACCCGCTGCAGGCCAAAGAATTTTGCAGAGCCCTGGCCATTCGCGGTGCCATGAACCTGCATATTAACGTGGCCTATGGTGAAAATGAACATCATGTGCTCGAAGCGGTGTTCAAAGCCCTGGGCCGCTCTCTGGATCAGGCCTGCACCCTTGACGATCGCATCCACGGTGTTCGGTCATCCAAAGGGACTCTATAGATTTATCGCTATGGTTGTCATACCTGCAGTTGACATAAAAAACGGAAAATGCGTCCGACTTTTGCAGGGTCGCAAGGAAGAAGAAACGGTGTTTTCCGACGATCCGGCCGCCATGGCCCGCAAGTGGGCCCGTATGGGGGCTGAATTGATTCACGTGGTGGACCTGGACGGCGCGTTTGAAAAAAGTCCGAAAAACATAGCGGCCATCAAAAACATCCTGGAAGCGGTGGATACGCCGATCCAGTTGGGCGGTGGGATTCGCGACGTGCAAACCGTTGGCATGTTTCTTGATCTCGGGGTAAAGCGGGTGATCATTGGCACTGAGGCCATTCGCAACCCCCGGTGGGTGAGCCGGGCCGCCACCCAGTTTCCCGACAGCGTTGTGGTTGGCATCGATGCGCGCAATGGACGGGTGGCCATCGAAGGGTGGACCGAGACCACGGCAATGAAAGCCATTGATCTGGCCCAGCGTTTTGAAGACAGCGGTGTTGTGGCTATCAATTTTACCGATATTCAGCGCGACGGGATGCAGACGGGGCCCAACATAGAGCAAACCCGCCAGTTGGCGGAAGCCGTTTCTATTCCGGTGGTGGCTTCCGGCGGCGTATCGACCATCAAGGACATTGAAAACCTGTTGCCTCTGGAGTCCGTGGGAGTGGTCGGGGTGATTACCGGCAGGGCACTTTACAGTGGAGGGTTGGATTTTAAAAAGGCATGCGCGGTCGCTCAGTCAAACCTGCCGAAAATGTTAAAAAAACATTGACAAACTAACTGTTGCGAATTAAATTTCACGTTTAATCTGAATGGTGCCTGCCGGCGATATCGGTGACGCCAACGTCTGCTCACGAATGGACACAAACTGTTAAGAAATTCAAGCATTCGCTTTCACCGGATGGACTTTACCTCAACGTCTTTCCGTCGGAAATCCTTCCGTAAATGTGAATTTTCCAACTTTCCAGGCAATGGAGGTTGCAGTTATTGGCAAATTTTATCCCTGAAGATAAAATTTCTGAAATAAAAAACGCGGCCGATATTGTAGATATCGTATCAGAAGCCGTACTTCTGAAAAAAACAGGTAAAAACTACGTTGGCCTCTGTCCGTTTCATGCCGAAAAAACACCGTCTTTTACGGTCAGCACGGACAAACAGATATTCTATTGTTTTGGGTGCGGCACGGGAGGAAATGTCTTCAGCTTCCTGATGAAACAGGAAGGGCTTTCTTTTCCCGAATCGGTTCGCCGGCTGGCCCGTCGCTACAGTATTGACATACCGGATAAAGCGCTGTCGCCGGAGCAAAAACGACAAATCAACGAACGAGAGAATCTGCTCGGCATCAATCGGGAGGCTATGGTTTTTTTCAACCAGGTTTTGCTGAAAGGTGGCGCCGGACGTCGGGCAAAAGCCTATCTGGATCAACGGGGGATCAGCGACCAGACTGTTGATGATTTTAAACTTGGCTATGCCCCTGATGGCTGGGATAACCTGCTGAATTTTTTTTCGAAAAAACGGGTGGTGCCGGCAACGGTGGAAAAAGTCGGCCTGGTGGTGGCACGTAAGAATAAAAGCGGTTACTATGATCGTTTTCGCAACCGGATCATATTTCCGATTTTTGACGGCAACCAGCAGGTGGTCGGTTTCGGCGGGCGGGTTCTAGACGACAGTCTGCCCAAGTATTTGAATTCTCCAGAAACGCCGGTATACAACAAGAGCCGCTCGCTGTACGGCATTCATCGGGCCAAGGACAAGTGCCGGGCCACCGGGACGGTGTTTATCGTCGAAGGCTACCTGGATCTTCTGGCGCTTCACCAACACGGTATCGAAAATTGCGTGGCGACCCTCGGAACGGCCTTGACGGCACAGCAGGTGCGAATTTTAAGCCGTTTTGCCGGCCGGATCGTGCTGGTTTATGATTCCGATGAAGCCGGTCTGAGGTCTGCCGTGCGGTGCATTGAAACATTTTGGCAGGAGCATGTCGATTTCCGAAGGCAGGACGTATTCCGGGAGGAAAAGGCTGATACGCACATCATGGTGCTGCCTTCCGGCCATGATCCAGATTCATACGTGTTTGAATACGGACCGGAAGCTTTCTTGGAGGCAGCTTCCAAGGCACCCGGCATTATCACATTTTTGATGGATTGTGCGATTCGCAAAAACGGTCTTTCAACCGAGGGAAAAATTCGCATCATCGCCGATATGCAGGCACCACTGGCCGCCATAAATGATTCTGTGGCCCGGGCACTGTACATCAAGCAGGTAGCCGAACGCATCGGCATCGATGAACGCGCTGTTGCCCAGCGGGTCGGAACGGTGGGTAACCTCAAAACCGTTCCTGGAAGGTATGCTGGCAACGAATTTTCCGGTTCCGGCAAAAGCGATGCAGCGGGCTCTGCCAGAGTTGCTGGAACTGATGGCAGCGGAAGTCGGACGGAGCGGAAAATCATTGCCATGATGCTCCAGTATTCTGATGTATTACCCGAAATAAAAGCGCTAAATATACTGAAATACTTTGAAAATAAAGACTTAAAGAAAATTGGAGAACTTATTCTGGAAAGATACCGGCAAGCTGACGGTCAGGTATCTGAATTAATTTCCCGGATGGATAGGCGGCAGCAGCAAATCATTGCTGAGTTGGCCATGGTAGAAGAATCCTGGAACATGAAAGGCTGCCTGCGGTTGCTTGGCCAGTTCGTGGAAATCGGGCGCAAGGGACGGGAAAGCGGGGTGCTGGACGAGCAGATCAGGGCTGCGGAAAAAAGCAACGACCAGATGTTGCTGCTGACGCTTTTAAAACAAAAACAGAAGATGGCGATTCGCAGTGAGCAGAAAAAAATGGCTATCTTAAATGAGAAGTAACGAGCTGGTGGATTTGCAGCTGAAAAAATGGAGTGTCGGGGAGGCGAAATTTTATGGCCAGAAAAGCTGCTGTGAAAAAAGAGAGCGGTAAGAAAG
>JAOZSC010000024.1:4809-14212 GCA_029939875.1 Desulfobacterales bacterium | reverse complement strand
CACAACGCGAGGCATTCACCATGAAGATACTGTCCGTGGAAGACTTGGAAAAAATACGCCAGGAGCATAACAAACGACTGTACTGGCCGGATGCCGTCAAGGTCAACATCGGCATGGCATCCTGCGGCATCGCAGCCGGGGCCCAGGCATCCTATGAAAAAGCCAAAGAAGTGTTTCCTGCCGGCTCGGGGGTTCAAATCTGTCAAACCGGCTGTATTGGATTCTGTGAAGAAGAACCACTGGTTGAAATTCTCGGATACGGCAAGCCGCGCCTGATGTACCGGCACCTCACCGAAAAAAAAATCGCCGAGGCCATCAAAGGTTACATGGATGGCGAGTTCAACAAGAAATGGGTCCTCGGCCAGATGCGTGACCCGCGCAACATCCTGGAAAACGACCTCGAAAACCCGGTAGCCGGCATCGAGACGGTAAACGGATTCCCTTTTCTGGAAGACATCCCCTTTTACAGCAAACAGGTTAAAGTCGCCCTGCGCAACTGCGGTTACATCGATCCGGACTCCATTGACGAATACATTGCCAGAAAGGGCTACCGGGCTTTTTTGCAGGCCTTGCAGGAAATGGACCCGCCGGACATCATCGCGGTCATTAAGGAATCCGGGTTGCGCGGACGCGGAGGCGGGGGATTTCCCACCGGGATCAAGTGGGCCACCTGTGCGAAGCAAAAGGGGCAGCGTTACATTATCTGCAACGCGGATGAAGGCGATCCGGGTGCTTACATGGACCGCAGTATTCTGGAAGGCGACCCCCACAGCGTGCTGGAAGGCATGCTGATCGCCGGGGTGGCCATCGGTGCCGACCAGGGGTTCATCTATGTACGCAACGAATACCCGCTGGCGGTCAAACGGCTGGTCACCGCCATTAAAACAGCCGAAAAATACGGCCTGCTGGGCGACGGTATCGCCGGCACCGAGTTTAATTTTCACATCAAGATTTCCACCGGGGCCGGGGCCTTTGTCTGCGGTGAGTCCACCGCTCTGATGGCTTCACTGGAAGGCAACGTCGGTCGGCCGCGGGCCAAATACATCCACACGGTGGAAAAAGGGTTCCGCAACAACCCGTCAAATCTTAACAACGTCGAAACTTATGCCAACGTGCCGGCCATTGTACTCAAAGGCGCACCCTGGTTTGCCGGTATGGGAACCGATCACAGCAAGGGAACCAAGGCCTTCAGCCTGGTGGGCAAAGTAAAAAACACGGGGCTGGTGGAAGTGCCCATGGGAGTTTCCCTGCGAGATATTGTCTTCGGCCTGGGCGGCGGAGTCCCCAAAAAGAAAAAATTCAAGGCCGTGCAAACCGGCGGGCCTTCCGGAGGCTGCATCCCGGAAAGGTTTCTTGATCTGCCGGTGGACTACCAGAAACTGACCGAAGTGGGTTCTATCATGGGCTCCGGCGGTATGATCGTCATGGATCAGGACACCTGCATGGTGGACGTGGCCCGTTATTTTCTGGACTTTCTCAAGGAAGAGTCCTGTGGCCAGTGCAATCCCTGCCGCGAAGGCATCAAGCAAATGCTGGCGATTTTAAACGGTATCTGTGAAGGACGCGGCAAGCAGGGTGACATCGAGCTGCTGGAAGAACTGGGCAGCATGGTCCAGAAGTTTTCCCTGTGCGGCCTGGGAACATCGGCCCCCAATCCGGTGCTGACCACGATACTGTATTTCCGGGATGAATACGAGGCCCACATAAAAGACAAGAAGTGCCCGGCCGGGGTTTGCAAGCCCCTGTTTCACTATGAAATAGATGCTGAAGCCTGCACCGGTTGTCATGTATGCGCCCGCAAATGCCCCCAGGACGCCATCACCGGTGAAAAAAAAGAAGCCCATGTATTAGATCTGGAAAAATGCATCAAGTGCGGCATTTGCTATGAAGCCTGTAAATTTGATGCCATCACGATTTGCTGATCAAAGGAAAATTATTCATGGTTACTTTTAAACTGAATGGGAAAACGGTCCAGGGTGAAGACGGACAGTCTATTCTGCAGGTGGCGGAAAAGTACAATGTGGAAATCCCGACCCTGTGTCACCACAAGGCGCTGGAACCGGCCGGCATGTGCCGACTGTGTACGGTGGAACTGTTCGACGGCCGGCGCACACGCTATGTCACCTCTTGCAATTATCCGATCTGGGAAGGCATGGAAGTCAATACGGACTCCGAAGGCGTGCACCAGGGACGCAAGCTGATCGTGGAAATGCTGCTGGCGCGCTGCCCGGAAGTGCCGCTGCTGCAAAAAATGGCATCCGAGTATGGCATCGATGAACCGCGTTTCGAAAAAGAAAACGACACCTGTATTCTTTGCGGACTGTGCGTGCGTGTGTGCGAAAGAATGGGGGCCAATGCCATCAGTTTAACCGGCCGCGGCGTTGACATGAAAGTCGACACGCCCTTTCATATTAAAACCGACGCCTGTATCGCCTGCGGGGCCTGCGCCTACGTCTGCCCCACCGGACATATTACCCTGGAAACCATCCGGGACAATGTTTCCAAGCGCGAATTCGAGCTGATTCCCTCCGAATACGACGAGGGCATCACCGGCCGCAAACCCGTCTACGTGCCTTACCCCCAGGCGGTGCCCAACACGCCGGCCATTGACCGCGACAAATGCATTCATTTTAAAACCGGCGGCTGCAAAATCTGTGTCGAATTTTGCGGTGTGGACGCCATTGACCATTCCATGCAAGATGAAATCATCGAGCTCAATGTGGGCTCGATCATCCTGGCCCCTGGATTCGAACCCTTTGATCCTTCAAAATTTGATTCCTACAACTATGCCAAACACCCCAACGTGATCACCTCCATGGAAATGGAACGCATCCTGTCCGCCTCGGGCCCCACCGGGGGGCATCTGGTACGGCCTTCCGACCACAAAGAGCCGCAAAAGGTGGCCTGGTTTCAATGCGTAGGCTCCAGGGACCTGAACCGCTGTGACAATTCCTACTGTTCTTCGGTATGCTGCATGTACGCCATCAAAGAGGCGGTGGTTGCCAAGGAGCACGCCGGCGATGGCCTGGACTGCGCCATATTCTTCATGGACATGCGCACCCACGGCAAGGATTTTGAACGCTTTTACGACAACGCCCGGGAAAAGCAAGGCGTTCGTTTTCTGCGCAGCCGGGTGCACACCATCGATCCGGAAGGCGACAGCGGTGATCTGTCGGTGCGTTATATAACCGAGGACGGCGAGATGAAATCGGAGACCTTCGATATGATCGTGCTGTCGGTTGGGCTGCAAACGCAGACTGAAACCGTTGAGCTGGCCAAACGGCTGGACCTGGAACTGACCGCGGGCAATTTCTGCAAAACAGACTCCTTTAACCCGGTGGCGACGTCAACAGAGGGTATCTATGTCTGCGGGGCTTTCCAGGGTCCGCGGGATATTCCCCAGGCAGTGGTGGACGCCAGTGCGGCGGCAGCGGCGGCCGGCGAAATTTTAAGCGCCGCGCGCAATACGGAAACCAAAATCGCCGAAATCGTACCGGAGACCAACGTCACCAACGAACGCCCGCGGGTAGGCGTATTTGTGTGCCATTGCGGCATCAACATTGCCGGCGTGGTCGATGTGCCGGCGGTAACCGAATATGCCAAGTCCCTGCCCTATGTGACTTACACCAATGACAACCTGTACTCCTGCTCCCAGGACACCCAGGAAACCATCACCCAGATTATCAAACAGAAAAATCTAAACCGGGTGGTGGTCGCCGCCTGCACACCGAAAACCCATGAGCCCCTGTTCCAGGAAACCCTGATCAATGCGGGTTTGAACAAATACCTGTTTGAAATGGCCAACATCCGCAACCAGGATTCCTGGGTGCATAAAAACAACCCGGAACTGGCCACCAAGAAAGCCAAGGACCTGGTACGCATGGCCGTGTACAAGGTGGCCCTGCTCGAACCGCTCAAAGAAGCCGAGCTGCAAGTCAACCAGACGGCGATGGTCATCGGCGGCGGCATTGCGGGCATGGCGGCCGCCAGCAGCCTGGCCAACCAGGGCTATGACACCCACATCATTGAGCGCAGCGCCCAGCTGGGCGGCCAGGCCCTGAATCTTTACCGCACCGCAAACGGCGAGGATATCCAGAAAAACTTGTCCGCCTTAATCAAGGATGTGAAGAAAAACAAAAAAATTCATATCCATCTGGACACCACCCTTTCCGAAATGGATGGTTTTGTAGGAAATTTTAAATCCACCCTGTCGACAAACGGCGATCAACAAGTCCTTGAACACGGGGTGGCGGTGATGGCGACCGGCGCATCCCCTTTAAAACCGGAGGAATACAGCTATGGCCAGGACCCGCGCATCATAACCAGCCTGGAGATGGACAGAAAATTTATCGACAAGGACCCCGGTTTAAAAAAACTCGACACGGCCGTCTTCATCCAGTGTGTCGGCTCCCGGGAACCGCAAAGACCGTACTGTTCCCGGGTCTGCTGCACCCATTCCATTGACAATGCCCTGCAGCTGAAAAAATTAAACCCCGACATGAGTGTTTTTATCCTCTACCGGGACATCCGGACTTACGGCGAACGGGAATATCTTTATAAGGAAGCCCGGCAGGCCGGTGTTATTTTCATCCGTTACAGCCTGGAGCACAAACCCCAGGTGCAGATTAAAAAAGACAAGGTCGTGGTCACCGTGCGCGATCACATCATCGGCCGCTTAATAGAGATTGAAACTGACCTGCTCGGCCTGGCAACAGCCGTTATCCCCAACCGGGATGAACAGCTGGCCAATTTTTTCAAGGTGCCGCTCAATGACGACGGGTTTTTCGTGGAACGCCATGCCAAACTGGGCCCCTCCGAATTTGCCACCGATGGTGTTTTTCTCTGTGGCCTGGCCCACTATCCCAAACCCATCGAGGAATCCATTGCCCAAGGCCGGGCAGCCGCCTCGCGGGCGGTCACGCTTTTGGCCCGTAAAACCATTCATACCAGCGGAACGATTGCCGAGACCGACCCGGCCATGTGCAGCCAGTGCGGTGTGTGCGTGTCGGTCTGCCCTTTTGCAGCGCCCTCGTTTACTGAAGAAGGCCCCTGGACCGGCCGGGCCGAGATCAACCCGGTATTATGCAAAGGCTGCGGTTTGTGCGTCGCCTCCTGCCGTTCCGGAGCGATTCATCTGAAAGGCTTTGACAATGATCAGATTTTTTCACAAATTTTTGCCCTGGGTGAAACTGGATAACGCTCGCTATTCGATACTGGATACTCGATATTTGGCACAAAATCATTCAGCATCCAGAAAAAGGAGAAACTAAGACATGTCTGACTGGGAACCCAAAATTGTGGCATTTCTATGTAACTGGTGCAGTTATGGGGCTGCCGACCTTGCCGGTGTGAGCCGGATGGAATATCCGCCCAACATCCGGGTCATCCGCATCCCCTGCACGGGGCGCATGAGCCCCAAATTCTTCCTGGCAGCTTTGCGGGAAGGGGCCGACGGCGTCTGGGTGTCCGGGTGACATCCGGGTGAATGCCATTACCTGGAAGGTAATTACTACGCCCGTCGTAAATTCGCCCTGTTTGAAAACTTGATGGAGCTCATGGGAATGGAACCTGGTCGGCTTCAGTTTTCCTGGATATCATCGGCTGAATCCACCAAATTCGTGGATGTCGTCAACCAGGTGACTGCCGAGGTCAAAGCTCTCGGACCGAACCAAACGTTTTTAACAACCAAAGCGAAGGTTGCGTAACATGCTAAGTTATATTGATAAAATCAAGGAAATATCCTCCCGACTTCTCAAGGACGGCACCGTTGACATGATCATCGGCTTTCGCAGGGGAACCGTGCCCATGATGAACGAACCCCATTTTGCGAAAACCACTGGAGATGTCGAGCAACTGGTCTGGGACAGCAATTGCGGCATTAACCTGGCAAACTACCTGGCCAATCGAACGGAAAAAATCGGGATCATCGCCAAGGGGTGTGATTCGCGCAACATCGTCACCCACATCATTGAAAACAAGATCAAGCGCGAGCAGCTGACCATCATCGGGGTCCCTTGCAAGGGCATGATCGACAAACGCAGAATCAACGCCATGTTTGACGGTGAAATCCTGCAGGTCGCTGAAAACGGCAACACCATCACGGTCAGCGGTGACGGGTTTGAAAAAAAACTGGAAAAGGACGATATGCTCCAGCAAAACTGCCGCCTTTGCATTCACCGCAACCCGGTTATTTACGATGAGCTGGTGGCCGAACAGGTCGAAGAGCAGCAGGACATTGACCGTTATGCAGATATCCGTGAAATTGAAGCCCTGCCGCCGAAGGAAAAAGAATCCTATTTCACCGACCTTTTTTCCGCCTGCATTCGCTGTTATGCCTGCCGCAATGCCTGCCCCCTGTGCTACTGCCCCACCTGTTTTGTTGATGAATCCCGACCCCAGTGGGTGGGCAAAAGCCAGGATCCCGCTGATATAAAAACGTTTCATTTTTTAAGGGCCTATCATTGTGCCGGGCGATGTACGGATTGCGGCTCCTGCGAGCGGGTGTGCCCGGTGGGAATCAACATGCGGATATTGACCCGCAAACTGGAAAAAGACAGCTTCGAGCTGTTCGGATGGGAGGCGGGCCTGTCAATGGATGTGCGACCGCCACTGGATACTTATAAACCCGGGGATCCGGATGATTTTATAAAATAAGTGTCCGTTGTCTGTAGTCAGTGGCCCGTTGCGATTGCAACTGGCGACCGACAACTAACAACTGACAAGTAGGGGTACTTACAATGAAAATTGTCAAAATAGACAAAAAGACATGGGCTGCCGGTATCGAAAAATTGACGGCTTCCTACCGCCTGTTCGGCCCGGTAAAAGAAGGGGACTTCCACAATTTCAAGGAACTGGGTAGCGGCGAAGCCCCGGATCTGGATTGCCTCAACACCCGTCTGTCCGCCAAGGCGATCATTTATCCTCAGTCCGAAAACATGTTCGAATACTCCCTGGACGAATCCCGGGAAGATCATCACATTTTAAAAGAAGTCGACACGGATTATTCCCCCCGGGCGGTCATTGGAATTCGTCCCTGCGATGCCAAGGCCTTTGAGCTGGTGGGGCTTAATTTTGACACCTCCGAGTACAAGGACCCTTACTGGATAAAAGCCCGCGAGGCCACCACCCTGATCGGGCTGGCCTGCAGCAGTCCGGGCAGCAACTGTTTTTGCACCACGGCCGGCTGCGGACCGTTTCACGAAGATGGACTGGATGCCCTGGTGGTGGATACCGGCGATCATTTCCTGGCAAAGATTTTAACTGAAAAAGGCGAACAGCTTTTCGCCGCTGCCGGCTGGAAACAGGAGGCCAAGGCCGCCGGAAAGCAGATTGAAGCCCTGAAACAGGAGGCCGAAGCTAAAATAGCATCCTCTGTGAATACGGATAACCTGTCAGCTCTTGATACAACACAGCTTTACAACGCCAGCTTCTGGGAAGACGTGTCGTTTTCCTGCATCAACTGCGGTACCTGCACCTTTGTATGCCCCACCTGCTGGTGTTTTGATATCCAGGACGAAACCCACGGCAATTCAGGGGTGCGCATGCGAAACTGGGACAGTTGCATGTACCCGCTGTTTACCCTGCACGGTACCGGGCACAATCCACGGGGTACGAAACTGCACCGGGTACGCCAGCGGTTCATGCACAAACTGAAATACTACGTCGACAAGTACGACGCGGGCATTCAATGTGTGGGATGCGGACGCTGCGTACGTTCATGTCCCGTTAATATTGACATCCGCCGGGTCTGCGAGCTGATGAACAGCTTCGATTCCGAGAAAGACACCTGTGCGGCATAAGGGAATGAAGAATGACGAACGACGAATGACGAATTAAGGAATACTTTCGGTTTAAATTATGATCTCAGGGATTTAACTCCAATTGGGATGCTGAAATATTACCTGTGGTAACAAAAAATTGAAAATAGATAGAATTCCTTCATTATTCATTCATCAATCGACATTCGTCAATTCAATAGAGGGGGAGGACTGTGCAAAATCCATATCTGCCTTATCCGGTTCGAATCGATGACATCACCATCGAGACCGAAGATAAGAATTTGAAAACATTCCGGTTTGTTTTTCTGAACCCCGAGGATGAGAATAAATTTGATTACCAGGCCGGACAGTTTGCCGAGCTTTCCGTAACCGGGAAAGGGGAAATCCCCATTGGAATTGCCTCATCGCCCACGGAAAAAGGCTTTGTCATGTTCACCGTCAATAAAGTCGGCCTGGTGTCATCCCATCTTCATGCCATGCAAGCGGGTGATATCATGGGAATTCGAGGCCCATTGGGCAACTGGTATCCCTGGGAGCAACTGGAGGGCAAAAACGTTGTGATCATCGGCGGGGGGTTTGCATTCACCACCCTGCGATCTTCGATTATTTACATGCTGGATCCGGCCAACCGATCGAGATTCAAAGACATTCATGTAATTTATGGAGCCCGCAGCCCCGGCATGCTCCTTTACTGGGACGAACTTTCCCAGTGGGAAAAACGTGACGACATCAACATGCACATCACGGTGGACGGCACCGATGACCCCAATTGGAAATACAACACCGGATTTGTGCCCACCATCACCGAACAGAAGGCGCCGCCGGCCGACAAGGACACTTACGCCATCATTTGCGGGCCGCCGATCATGATCAAGTTTACCCAGCCCGTACTGGATAAGCTTGGGTATTCACACGATAAAATTATTATGTCCCTGGAAAATCGCATGAAATGCGGTATCGGGATGTGCGGCCGCTGCAACATCGGCGAGCAGTTCGTATGCAAAGATGGACCGGTGTTCACCCTCGAACAGCTGAATCAAACGCCGAAAGAATATTAAACGCTGCTGCAAAATTTTTAATATTGATATTGACATTGGCAACGCATTCGTATAGAAGGAATCTTTTAAAAAGGCGTTAAACCGGCTGCAGGCCGAAAGCCGAAAGAAAAATCCAATACATCAAAGGAGGAGAACTAAATGCCAACAGTAGATTTCATGGACAAGACATTCACGGTGGATGAAGACGGGTTTATCGATTCTTACGATAACTGGTCGCAGGAATGGGTCCAGTGGGTTAAAAAAGAGGAAGGTATTGAAGAACTAAACGACGAGCATCAGAAGGTTATTACGGTGCTGCGGGACTATTATGAGAAAAACGGTATTGCGCCCATGGTGCGGGTACTGTCCAAGGTCACCGGATTCAAATTAAAACACATCTATGAGCTGTTCCCGTCCGGTCCCGGCAAGGGAGCCTGTAAAATGGCCGGCCTTCCGAAACCCACCGGATGCGTCTAAACCATCAATAATGATCAACTATGATGTTTCAACAAAAGGCCCTGCCCCATGTGCAGGGCCTTTTGTTTTTTTATTGGAGGCTGTGCCATGATACTTGAAGTGAAAACCCGC
>JAOZSC010000024.1:0-4799 GCA_029939875.1 Desulfobacterales bacterium | reverse complement strand
ATTCTCTAAATGCGGATTCCTGGCACCTTAGATTCGCTGTTCGTTATTTAAGCTGCATGCTCTACGTGCCGCATACCACGGCGGCCGTGACCATCAATGAAAGCGCGGATCCCAGCGTAAAGGAGGACATCCTGATGATTCTCAACCGGATTGTCCCCTGGCAAGCGGAATATCGCCACCTGGAAGGCAATTCCCCGGCCCATATCAAATCCACCCTGGTGGGAGCCTCGGAGCTGATCGCCATCGAAAACCAGCGGCTGGTGCTGGGCACCTGGCAGGGTATATTTTTCTGCGAATTCGACGGCCCGCGCACCCGCAAGGTGCATGTGAGGATTGTGGAGCAGCCGTTCGTTTGAGTTGCTAACAGAAACTCAATAGCGTTAACTTTTTTTGTGGGAGTGGCTTTCCAGCCACGAACAGAGCTCATCATAAAGCCGTAATTAATGAATCGCGGCTGAAAAGCCGCTCCCACCAAGATAACACCAATCCATAAATTAATGAGATTGAAAAAAATTGACACCGCCCAATATTGATAACACCGACAGGGCCATCCTGAATCGCATCCAGGCGGATTTCCCCATTGACCCGCGCCCCTATCTGGTGGTAGCCCGGGAGCTGGGAATCACCGAAAAAAAGGTGCTGCAGCGTGTTGCCCGGCTTAAAAAAATCGGCATCATCCGCCGCATCGGCGGAAATTTCGTGCCCGGAAAACTCGGATTCGTCAGCACCCTGTGTGCCGCCCGGGTCCCGTCTGAAAAAATCGAGCTTTTTGCCCGCACCGTCAACCGCTACCCCGGGGTGACCCACAATTACCAGCGCGACAACAATTTTAATGTCTGGTTCACTTTTATCGCCGAATCCATGGACGCAATAGATGCCAATCTGGCGCAAATCACCGCCGAGACCGGGGTGAAAGACATTCTCAATATGCCGGCCACCAAGGTGTTTAAGATCAGAGCGCAATTTGACGTTTAAGCGTAGAGAGCAGAGCGCATGGCGCAGAGCGCATGGCGCAGAGCGCAGAGGGCATAGCGTAAGAAGAATACTCAATATCCAGCGATTTTATGAAATATTGGGGAATTAGCTGCTAAGCACGAGATACATAGCCGCAGAAATCCGATCCAGAGTCTATCCTTACGCGATTACGCGGAATTTAGCCGTGCTGGAAGGCTGACCCTTGCGCTCTGCGCTTTTCCCTATACGCTATGCGCTTTGCACCATGCGCTATGCATTTAGCAGCTGGCAACAAGCTGCGAGAGATCAGACACCAGCTGCCAGAAACCATCAACCAGAGATCAGTTACCCCCATGAAAAACATCCGCATCGCCGCTGTGATTTTCAACTCGGCCGTCTGCCAGGTCGAGCGTAACCTGGACCGGATGCTGCCCTGGATCGAAAAAGCCAGGTCGCAGGGTGCCGATCTTATCTGTTTTCCGGAGCTGACCGTTACCGGCTACAGTACGGACCCGGCCATCAAAGACTGCGCCGAATCGATCCCCGGGTCCATCAGCGGCCGCATCGCGCAGATGGCCGTAGACAAAAAAATCATACTCCTGGCCGGCATGGCCGAACAGGATGAAAAGGGACGTGTTTTCGCCAGTCACCTGGTGGCGACCCCCGGAGGCGCTGTGAACGTCTACCGCAAGCTGCATATTTCCCCGCCGGAACAAAACCTTTTTACCGCCGGCAGCGCGATCCCGCTGTTTGATGCCGGCGGGGTAAAGCTGGGGGTCCAGCTGTGCTACGATGCCCATTTTCCCGAACTTTCCACCCGCATGGCCGTCAATGGCGCTGACGTGATCTTCATGCCCCATGCTTCTCCCCGGGGAACAGCGCAGGAAAAACTGGAGTCCTGGATGCGTCACTTAAGCGCCCGGGCTTTTGACAACGGGATTTTCATCGTGGCCTGCAACCCGGTCGGAGAAAATCAACAGGGGCTGGATTTTCCGGGACTGGCCGTGGTGGTCGGCCCGTCGGGCAAGATTTTGGCAAAAAAAACCACCGGCGATGAGAGCCTTCTGGTGGCCGATCTGAAAGCCGATGACCTGGCCGCTGTTCGGAATCACCGCATGCGTTACTTTCTTCCCAACCGGCGGCCTGAACTCTACAAATAGCATTAGAAAAGAAGTGCCTAAATTGCACTTAAGTGCGCTAAGGTGCCTCAAGTTGTATTGGTTGTGGGAGCGGCTTCAGCCGCGAAATTAAATGATCGCGGCTGAAAGCCGCTCCCACAGCAAGTTTTTATGGTAACTTGGATTTTCCAGATAAGCGCCTTTTTTTAAATCGCTCCACCGTAGGCGCAATTTAACTTTAGCAACTGTTCTCAGGCACTTTCCGGTTCATCCGGATACGTCATTTAGCAGGGACTTTAACCTGAAAAAATAGGCTGTAAAGTGCCGGCACATAGTTGAGGGTAAACATACTGCCGATGCCCAGACCGAAGAACATAATGCATGCCATGCCGTAAAAAAGCGGGTCATGATTGATGATCAGTGGCGAAAAGCCCAGCATGGTGGTTGAAACCGACAGCAAAATCGGCCGGAAGCGGCTGACGGCCGAATTGATGACGGCATCATAGGGGGTTTGCCCTTCGCGCCGGTTTTCCTCGATTTTGTCGATCATCACGATACCGTTGTTCACAATGGATCCGGCCAGGGCCAAAAGCCCGAGGATAACCATAAAGCCAAAATCGGCCTGCATCACCAGCAGACCGACGACCGATCCGACCAGCACCAGGGGCATCGTCAAAATAATGATACCGGCCCGCCGGATGGAGTTAAACTGCCATACCAGCAAAAACACGATGCCGCCAAAACACGGCAGCATCCATTTGGCCAGGTTCTGCATAGCCGTGGCCGAGTCCTCCAGTTCACCGCTTATTTGCCAGTAGTGGTTTTTCGGAAATTCCATCTTTTCCATAGTCGGTTTAATGGCCGCGAAGATCTCGGAAGCCTTGAGCACCGGGTTAACGGCGCTGACGGTGATGGTGCGCGCCTGGTTGTAGCGCACGATCCGGTCCAGCACGCCCTTGGCATGCAGGTCGGCAACCTGGCTGATCGGTACGCTGGTGTTGGTGGATGCTGAATAGACCCCCAGGGTTGGCAGGCTGTCAAGGGAGTCGCGTTCCTCCTTGACACCGCGCCCGACGATGGGTATCTGGACATTGCCCTGGTGGTAATCAGTGGACGTCGCGCCGTCGATAAAAAAGTCCAGGGTATCGGCCACATTCTGGGAGGTCACCCCGGCGCGGCGGGCGCGGGCCTGGTCGACATCCACCATGGCCGTGATCACCCGGTTGTTCCAGTCCTGCATAATATCAATGGTGCCGGGGATCTTTCTTAGGGCGGCCATCAATTGTTCGGCCTGGGCCTGCAACACCTCTATGTCGGGGCCGCTGAGCCGAAGTTCGAACAGACCGGTTTCAGTGCTTCCCAGCCACATGGACTTCACCCGGCCGCGCGTATTGGGAAAATTATCCAGCAGGTATTGATCGGTACGTTTGACCAGTTCCGAAACCTGCTTGTTTGTCTGGGTATTGACAATTAAAAATGCGACGAAGGGATCCGGATCCACCGGCGACAGTGAAAGGAAAAACCGCGGCCCCCCGTTGCCGACATAGCCGATGGTTCCGGTGATTTCCGGGTTCTGTTTTTTATCCTGCAGCCAGGCGCTGAGTTCCCGAACGGTCCGGTCGGTCTCCTCGATGCGCGTACCGGCAGGCAGGTCCAGATAAATTAAATACTGGTTGCGGTCTCCGCTGGGGAAAAAAGCCTGGGGAATAAAGGTAAACGCATAGACGGCAACGGCAAATATGCCGGCTGTTACGGCCAGCACCAGGAGACGATAGCGCAGGGAAAATTCCAGGATCCTGCGATAAATCTGGTAGAATTTGCCCTGGTAGGGGTCACTTGCCTGCTGTTTGCCACCGCCGGCGGCCGGTTTTACCTTCAAAAACCAGAAACACATGCTGGTGGAGGAAAACA
This sequence comes from Desulfobacterales bacterium, assembly GCA_029939875.1. GTDB lineage: Bacteria > Desulfobacterota > Desulfobacteria > Desulfobacterales > JAFDCJ01 > JAFDCJ01. Next base: position 816 of record JAOZSC010000024.1, on the reverse strand, counting down.
TGGAAAAAAACCACGAACCCATGAGCAGAATAATCATCACCGACCCCAGCGAGGAAGTGTAATCCCCCGTTGAACCAACTTGAAGCAAAATCGGACCGAAAGCGAAAATCGTCGTCAGCGTACTGGTCAACAGGGGCAGCGCCAGGGAACTGCCGCTTTTGATAACCGCATCCTTGCGCGGCATGCCGCTTTCCAGGTTCACCTTGATATCATCGGATACCACAATGGCGTTATCCACAAACATGCCCAGTGCGATAATCATGGTGGCCAGCGACATCCGTTCCATGTCGATGCCCAGCGCGTACATCACCAAAACGCCGAAAAGCATCACCAGGGGAATAAATGAGCCCACAATCAAACCGGTTCTAAACCCCAGCAGCAGCATAACCACCACCAGGACGATGGCCACGCTTTCGATGACATTGATCACCATACCGCTGACGGATTTTTTAACCAGTTCGGGCTGGTAAGTGGCAAAATCGAGCTTGTAGCCCCAGGGCAGGGACTGCTCCATCTCCTGGACGTTTTTCGTCAACCGCCTGCCGAACTCGACGGCATCGACCCCCCGGATGAGAAAAACACTTAAAACAATGGCCTGATGACCATTGTAGTAAGCCGGGTTGTGGATCGGCTCCACGTAGCCCTTTCTGATGGTGGCGATGTCGCGCAGGGGAATGGTCGCCTGGGTTCCGGAAACCGGGATAAGAACTTCTCCGATGTCCTCGATGGTCTTGAACCGGCCCTGGGTTTCGATGACAATCTCCACATCGTTGATGCCCATCTTGCCGCCGGGCAAAAGAATGTTTTGCTCCCGCA
>JAOZSC010000345.1:2744-3832 GCA_029939875.1 Desulfobacterales bacterium | reverse complement strand
TTTTGATCAGCGGCCACGATTTGAAGGACATGGAAGAGCTGCTCAAACAGACCGAGGGCACCGGTGTCGATGTCTACACCCACGGCGAAATGCTGCCGGCCCATTACTACCCGGCCTTTAAAAAATATGACCATTTCGTGGGCAACTACGGTGGCTCCTGGTGGCATCAGACCAAGGAATTCGAATCCTTCAACGGACCGATTTTAATGACCACCAACTGTGTGGTGCCCCTGAAAAAAAACAATACCTACCTGAATCGTCTTTTTACCACCGGAATGACGGGCTACCCGGAAGCAACCCATATCCCGGACCGGCCCCAGGGTGGCGCCAAGGATTTTTCGCAGCTCATTGCACTGGCCAAGACATGTGAGCCCCCCGTTGAAATAGAAACCGGTAAAATCGTCGGCGGATTTGCCCATCACCAGGTGCTGGCCCTGGCCGACAAGGTGGTGGAGGCCGTAAAATCCGGCGCCATCAAACGTTTTGTGGTCATGGCCGGCTGTGACGGACGTCAAAAATCGAGAAATTATTTTACCGAGGTGGCCGAAGCCCTTCCCAAGGATGCCGTTATTTTAACCGCGGGATGTGCCAAGTACCGGTACAACAAGCTGGACCTGGGTGATATCGGCGGGATTCCACGCGTTCTGGATGCCGGCCAGTGCAACGACTCCTATTCGCTGGCGGTCATCGCCCTGAAATTAAAGGAAGTCTTTGAGCTGGACGACATTAACGACCTGCCCATTTCCTATGATATCGGATGGTATGAGCAAAAAGCCGTAGCCGTGTTGTTGGCCTTGCTCTTTCTGGGGGTCAAGGGCATCCGCCTGGGGCCCACCCTGCCGGCATTTTTGTCACCCAACGTCGCCAAGGTGCTGATTGAAAAATTTGATATCAAGCCTACCGGCGATGTGCAGAGCGACGTCGAGGCCATGATGGCCGCCGCCTGATCCGACAGGACGTAGCTTTACCGCTGTAAAGAGGCAGCGTTTATAATAGACTGCCGGCAGCCCCTGGTTACTGAAAAAGGACTGCCGGCAGTTCCCCAATTTAAACGCGCACAGGAAAAATAGCCATGCCGCTTTCCGTGC
>JAOZSC010000345.1:0-2644 GCA_029939875.1 Desulfobacterales bacterium | reverse complement strand
GGAGCTCCCGTCATTACCTGGATATCGTTTTGGGCAAACATATTTATGGCCATGTTGCCCATACCGCCGGCAATAATGACATTGGTGCCCATATCATGCAGCCATTTCGGCAGAACTCCGGGCTCATGGGGCGGTGGCACGAGAATCTCCGTATTTTTAATCTCGTTGTTTTCAACATCCACGATGGCAAATTCCTGGCAGTGGCCGAAATGGGCGGTTAATTTTCCTTCTGCTAAGGGTATCGCAAATTTCATGACAACAATCTCCTTTAAAAATTAAGTTTATCTACAAAAATAAAAATTATTATAGGCTGTAAAACAATCACTTGTAAAGCTTTTCCGACAAGCGCTGCCAGATGCCCCGAATTGCTTTGGCCGCCTCCGATTGGCCGTCAAATTCGAAAATGGTCTTGCCCTGCACCATGGCCCGGGTAATCGCCGGATCAAAGGGAACGCGCCCCAGAGACGGCAGGCCCTTGCGGGCGGCATAGGCTTCGATGTCCCGGGTCAACTCCGGATTCAAATCAAACTTGTTGACGCAAATCATGGCCGGCACTTTGAAATAGGCGGCCAGTTCCACCACCCTCTCCATATCATGGCTGCCGGAAACCGTGGGTTCGGTGACAACAAGCACCGCGCTGGCGCCTCCGATGGAGGCAATCACCGGACATCCCACCCCCGGAGGGCCGTCTGTCATAATCAGGTCCATTTTTTTCTCTTTGGCAAGCAGGCTGGCCTGCTGGCGCACCAGGGTAACCAGTTTTCCTGAATTTTCTTCGGCAATCCCCAGCCGGGCATGCACCATGGGACCGAAGCGTGTCTCAGAGATAAACCACTCCCCACAGGTATTCACCGGAAAATCAATGGCCTTTTCAGGGCAGAAATACACACAGACTCCACATCCCTCACAACTGATGGAATTGACAACAAATTCTTCGCTGATGGCGTCCCAGCGGCACAGGTCCCGGCACGTGCCGCATTCGGTACACTGCTGCCGGTTGATTTTGGCGGTGTTGCCCGATTGAAAATCGGTGCGCTGGACGACGGTGGGGTCCACGATGAGGTGCAAATCGGCGGCATCCACATCGGCATCACACAAAATTTTATTTTCCGCCAGCGAGGCAAAGGCGCCCATCAAACTGGTTTTTCCGGTCCCACCCTTGCCGCTGATGACAATTAATTCTTTCAATTTACCAACCCCTTGATTTTCTCATGCAGTTTTAAAAAACGTTCTTTCCATTCGGGCATAACATCCACAATGGCTTCTCCCCGTGAATAGGCCTCAGCAATTTTTCGATCAAAGGGAATTTCCATCAGGATGGGCAAATTCATTTCATCAGCATAGTCTTTGACCTTATCATCCCCGAGATCGGAACGGTTAATCACCAACCCACAGGGAATACCGAGAATTCTTACGGCCCCGACGGCCAGCTTCAGGTCATGAAGTCCAAAGGGCGTCGGTTCGGTCACCAGCAAAACGAAATCAGCGGGTTTCATGGATTCGATGACCGGGCATGAAGTCCCCGGAGGTGCGTCTATGATCGTCTCCTGCGCCGGATCAATGCAGGCCAGCACCTCCTTGATCAATGGCGGCGACATGGCCTCACCCACTCTCAGTTTCCCGTGAATGAACTCAATGCCGTTGCGGTGGCCTTTCTGGAGGACACCCAGTTCCCGGCCTTTTTCGGTAATGGCATTTTCCGGACAAACCGCCATGCAGCCGCCGCAGCCGTGGCAAAGCTCTTCAAACGGCAGCACGGTTTCAGCGATCACCACAATGGCTTTAAACTGGCAGATCTCACCACATTTGCCGCACAGGGTGCACTTGTCCATATCGACGTCCGGAACCGGGCTGGTAATGGTCTGGGTGTGCTCGAATACCGGTCGAATGAACAAATGTGCATTGGGTTCCTCAACATCACAGTCCAGCAGCTGGACCCCGGATCCCATGGCAAATGCCAGGTTGGTGGCCACGGTGGTTTTACCGGTGCCGCCTTTTCCGCTGGCAATACTGACAATCATAATATAACTCCTTTTATACCGATTATACCGAAAAAAAGTGCCTTGTAGCAATTGGATATCCGTGGCCTGTTGCCCCATTTTAACGGGTCATCTTCCCCCGCGCCCTCCGCCGCCTCTGCCCATACCGCCACCGCGGCCCATCCCCCGGCCGCCGCCGCCGCCGCCAACACGTCCCATTCCGGCGTGGGCAGGGCCGGTGGCTTCTGTTTCCGGCTTCAACTGACCGCTTTTATATTTTTCCACGGCATCCCGGATGGTTCCTGACAGGCCGGCATAAACTTTAACTCCGGCAGCCGCCAAGGTCTGCGTGGCATTGGGGCCGCAACTTCCGGTCAGTACCCCCGCGACTCCTTTCGAGGCTACAAACTGGGCCGCCTGAATACCGGCGCCGCCCCCCAGCCGGCCGCTTTCATTGTCAAAGGCCTCGTAGCTCATATCGTCCGGCTCTACAATGACAAAATAACTGCACCTTCCAAAACGCGGGTCAAGCTGCGCGTCCAGACTGTTTCCGGATGAACTCACTGCTATCTTCATGATTTAATCTCCCCTTTACCGTCTCAAGGTTTCTATCTTATGAGTATATGCTCAAAACAAACTAAGGGAGCACACACCGTTTGTCAAGG
>JAOZSC010000344.1:2082-3834 GCA_029939875.1 Desulfobacterales bacterium | reverse complement strand
TCAATGCCATTGTGCAGGGCGGCGAGGAAGTGCTGGCAGAGCCGTTCAGAAGAGATGCGCTGAACATGCCGGTGCGGTACCTGGACAAGTATGCGCATCTGAACGCAAAATAACCTCAACGTTTGCGACATTAAGGATAGCATTATGGACATTTATTCAAGAAGAGCAGGCTGCCCTGCTCTCCTTGAATCGATACCTTATTCTTTAGGAGAGAAAAATGATTGACCTGAAAAATATTCCTTCAGAGAAAGAGGACCTGGACCGCTATGAGGTGGAAAATAATTTCCAGTCATGGTCTTATCAGCCGGCCCAATCACCGCCCCGGGTGGTTTCAGCCAGGGGTGTAAGGTTTACCACTGAAGACGGCAGGGAGCGACTTGATTTCAGTTCCTGTTTTGTCAGCCACAACATCGGTCATCAGGATCCCCGGGTGGTGGACGCTATCTGCGAACAGGCCCGCACGCTGACATCCTTTGCGCCCAGCATGTCCACGAAACCCCGGGCCCTGCTGGTTAAAATGTTGGAAGAAATCACACCCGGAGATCTTTCCCGAGCGTTTATTTCCCTCGGTGGAACCGAAGCCAACGAGGCCGCCATCAAGATCTGCCACCAGTACACGGGCAAGCGAAAGATCATTACCCGCTACCGCACCTACCACGGCGGCACCGCCACCTCCATGAGCCTTTCCGCCGGCGATGCACGCAACTGGGCCCAGGTGCTGGGTGGCACCGAAATGATGCGGGTGCCTCAGCCCTATTGTTATCGCTGCATGTTCGGTCAAAGTTATCCCTCATGCGATCTTCAATGTGTGAAATATATTGATGAAGCCATCGAACTGGAGGGCGGTGGCGACAAGGTGGCCGGCATCATTTTTGAACCGGTCACCGGTGCCAACGGTATTATCGTCCCACCCGGGGAATATTTTCCAAGGTTAAGGCAAATCTGCGACAAGCACGGCGTGCTCATGATTGCAGACGAGGTCATGAGCGGTTTCGGAAGAACCGGCGAATGGTTTGCCATGAATCACTGGGATGTGGTTCCGGATATCATGACCATGGCCAAGGGAATGACCTGCGGCTATCTTCCCTTAGGGGCGACGGTTGTCAGAAAACACATCGGTGACCGATTTAAGGAACAGTTTTTCAGCCACGGGGCCACTTATGCCGGCCATGCTCTGGGGTGTGCAACCGCCATCGCTCTGATCCCGATCTACCAGAGTGACAACCTGATCGAAAATTCCAAAAATATGGGGGCCTATCTGCTGGAAAAAGCTCTGGAGCTTCAGGAAAAACATCCCTGCGTGGGTGATGTCCGAGGCCTGGGGCTGTTTGTCGGGCTCGAACTGGTCAAAAACCGCAAGACCAAAGAGCCCATGGTACCGGTGGGTGGAAAAATCAGGCCCGGGATGAACCCCAAGCTCGAAGTCGCCAAGAAACTGGGCGAGCTGGGCATGATGGCCATGGCCGCCAATCCCGGCAGTGTAATCGCCATGGCACCGGCGCTGATTGTCACCAAAGATGAAATCGACGAAGGCGTGGCCATCATGGACCAGGCTCTGGAGGTTGCAGACGCCTATGCAGAATAATAAAACCCATCGACCCCTGCAGTGATGACCGCTGGGCGATGGCGCTTTATCTCAGGCTTGAACTTCAGATTTTCAGCTATCGAAAAACAATGATTCCAAATCCAATGCCTTGAACGCCCTACGAAAAGTTGGCCCACATGCTATCTTCACCAGATAGAATAATTAGA
>JAOZSC010000344.1:0-2072 GCA_029939875.1 Desulfobacterales bacterium | reverse complement strand
CCGAGAGCAGGTTTTTGGGTATCTTCGCAGTGAAATGCACTGCGACAGACTTTTACCCGGTGCCTGTATCGAATTCAACGAAATCAGCGAAAAATTCAATATCAGCAAAACGTCTTTGCGCGATGCGACCATCCGGTTGGAGGACAAGGGTTTTGTTACCATTTTACTGCGCCGTGGTGTTCTCTCCAACAAACTGTCAGTTCCAGATATCAAAAGCATTGTTGAAGTTTCACCTGCCCTGGGAAGTTCAGTGAGAGCACAATATCCGGTTAGTACGGTATGGGCCCAATGTACCCATAAGCTATAGCGCAAAAAAGGAGGTGATATACACAAAGCATACGTGATATTAAGGTAAGGGGTTACATTATGTCGAGCACAACCATAACAATAAAACGGAGGCATCTCATGAAAAGAAAGATTGGGTCAGTTTGTTTAGTCTGTGTACTAGCGCTTGTATTGACTTTCACGTTTTCTTTAACTGCCCAGGCAAAAGAATTGAAAATGGCGCTGGGCGATGCGGCCGGCGGCACCCAGTGGGCGCTGGGCAAAAAGTTCACCGAGCTGCTGGAAAAGAACACCAACGGCAAACTAACGGCACATCTGTTCCCCAACGGGCAGCTGGGTTCTGAGCAAGAGACGGTGCAAAACTGCCGTTTAGGGACGCTGGACCTCTCCGTTGTCGCCATTAACAACGTCACCCCCTTTTCAAAAACCGTTGGGTTGTTCACCCTGCCGTATATGATTCTCAGCCTGCAAGACGGCTTCATTCTCACACAAGGTCCCATCGGACAACAGTTGGTAAAAAATACGATCAGAGACGCCGGTGTGCGAATTATTGCCTGGGCCTATTCGGGTTTCAGAGTCCTGACCAACTCCAAGAAGCCCGTGCGCACCGTAGCCGACCTCAAAGGGCTGGTCATCAGGGTCCCCAAAAACGCCCTTATGATCGGCACCTATAAATCATGGGGCATCAATCCCACGCCCATGGCCTGGGATGAGACTTTCACGGCCCTGCAGCAGAAAGTCGTGGACGGACAGGATAACCCTTACATCACCAATTACGTGATGAAGTTCTATGAAGTTCAGAAGTACATCACCAATATCCGTTACCTCTTTTCACTGGAGCCGCTGCTCATCAGTGAAGGTTTATTTCAAAGGCAGAGCCCTGAAATTCAGCAGGCCATCCTCAATGCCGGCAAAGAGGCGTCAATATATTCAATGAACTATATCGTGGAAAAAGAAGGTGCGATTAAGAAGGCATTGGTTGAAAAGGGAATGGAAATACTGGATCCTGCCGATAATGAAAAAGAATTTATCGAAAAGGCCACCAAGCAAGTATGGCCAAAATTTTATAAGGATGTCGGTGGCAAAGACAAAATTGAAGCGGCCCTGAAGGCTGTGGGTCGTGAATTCCCGTTCTAAGTCGCGGTGCCTGCTTTTTTTTGAGGTAAAAATGGTCCGTCCGGAAACATCCGATTTCCGGGCGGGCTGATCCGCTTCGCTCTGTTTGCAAATTAGAAGTGGCAGAAAACATCATCCAATCGTGCCTATATAAGGTGTCAAGATGAACGGTAAAGAGGTTTTCAAGCGGTTTTTTGACAATTTCGAAAGTTATATCTGCCAAATTCTGCTCAGCTTTTTTGTTACCCTTCTCTTTGTCCAGATCATATTACGGGAAATTTTCAACTACACGCTCTCATGGGGCGAAGAACTGGCGCGTTTTTCATTTGTCTGGTTTGTTTATTTTGGCGCGGTTGTCGCCGCCAGGATGGGCGCGCATAATCGCGTGACATTTCAATTCAAAAAGTTTCCCCAGAAAGTGCAAAACTACATCGAAGGGTTCGCCGACCTGATTTGGCTCTTCTTTAACGGCGTCATGATCTATAAAAGCGTCTTTCTCATTAAATCGATGATGAAATTCACCTATACATCACCGACCCTGGGCTGGTCCATGGCATATGTTTATCTGATTTTCCCGATAGCTTTTACCCTCATGTCCATTCGCATAATACAGATCAATTATTTAAAACTGGTCAAGGGTGTGGATATTCGTGATCCGGATAAAATCGACA
>JAOZSC010000343.1 GCA_029939875.1 Desulfobacterales bacterium | reverse complement strand
ACGCTCCAGATCGGCCGGGTTCAAGGTCGGCACAAGTCCCCAGGCGATGATCCTGCCGGCCTCCAAAAAAGCCTTTATCCGCTCGGCATAAAGAATGAATTTGTCAAAATAGGCATAGGCATCGAAGTTGACGATATCCACGGTCGAATCCAGCACCAGCGCCCAGTCTGTGTTGGCGCAAATGTGAATGCCGGCCAGGCCGCCTTCTTCATGGATGGCGGCAACAACTTCATTCAGACACAGATCGACTTCATCATGTGAAATACTGATAAACTCCGACGAGCCGAAGCCGGCCAGGGCCGGTTCGTCTAAAAAGATGATCACCGGACAGCCGAATTGTGAAAGCCGGCGGACCTGCCACTTAGCCCTCAGCGCCAGAAGCTTAACCACCGCATCCCGGAGCTGCTCGTTGTAGAAAATGACACGATCATTTTGATCATGCAACCCGGTCGCACAGGTAAACGGACCGCTAACCTGACCTTTCACCGCCACGGGAGCCGCAACTTTCGCCCCCAGCCGTTCGAGCAACACATAAAAGCCCCTGGCCGCCTCCTCGTCCAGCAAAAACATCGAGCCTTCCAGGTCAGTGGAACCGTCCATAACCGCCATGTATTGTTCGTAAAACTGTAGCAGCTCATTTTCAAACCCGGCACAGGACGTGTCAACATATATCCTGCCATCTTCGCAGCGGTATCCGGGCAGGCTGGTCATGAACTGCGGCACCATCATCTCCTTTTTATGAATCGGCAATTGCACCCATGAAGGGATTTGCGGTGTATGCTGAAAAACGAGATCGGCTGCTTGCTCGTGATTTGCCAATGGCAGGCTGCCGATTAAAACCGGGAGTCCGTTGGCATTGAATATGTCATTCATAATGATCAATTCCGGATGGCTTTAAAAACGATCACAAAATAATGTTTTATCTATCGACAGGCATATTATATCTACTTAATCAAGTACAACACCAGAAAAATTTATAAACCCATTCAACCGCACCTGACTAAAAATTTAATTTTACCCTGAGCTTAGCATTTTGTAATACAGCCCAAAAACGGCTTGACAGCATAGCGTGAATCCGCTATCAAGCAGTACAAATTCGGAAGAGATATCGGCCGTCCGAGCGGCGGCCTATTAATTCAGGTTATGCCAGGTGAAAGCCATCCCGACCTATGTGTCGGGATGGCTTTTTTATTTTTGAAGCTTTCGTAAAAAACACAACTTATGCGTTGCGCTAAAATTTTATTGTCATTGCGGCGTACTAAAAGTACGCCTCTTTCCAAAAAATTCGCGCGCCTTGAATTTGGCTCTTTTACAAAACCTTCGGAAATTATTTCTTTGCGTCATCAATTTTACCGTCAGGAGTGCAAATCGTGTACATCAAGATCGCCGTGTTAGCTGGCTATTTTCTAAGTGTGCTGGTCATTGGTTTTATCGTCCGCACCCGCTGGAAATCGACACCGGAAACCTATTTCCTGGCGGACCGCAAGCTGGGCACCCTGGTTTTGCTCGGCACCATGGTGGCCACCAATTTTTCGGCCTTTACCGTTTTCGGCACTTCCGGGGCTGGCTACCGGGACGGTTACGCTTTTTTCCCGATCATGGGCTTCGGCACGGGATTTATGGCCCTGACATTCTGGCTGATCGGCCGCAAAATCCGGCGTGTTGGCCGCCAGCATGGGCTGGTCACCCCGCCGGAGCTGGTCAACGTATTGTATCAAAGCCCGCTGCTCTCATTTCTGATGGCCCTGGTCATGATCGTGTTTACCATTCCCTACCTGGCGCTGCAGCCTATGGCCGCTGGCTATGCCCTGGAAGCGCTTCTGGGACTGCCCTATTTTTACGGTTGCCTGCTGGTCACCGGAATTATCCTGCTGTACACCCTGCGTGGCGGTCTGCGGGCCGTGGCGTGGACGGACCTGTTCCAGGGCCTGGTCATGTTCGTCCTGCTGGCCGCCGCCCTGGTGATCGTTGCCCGGCATCACGGCGGATTTGTGGCCGCCAACCATGCCGTTTTCAGCGCCCACCCCCAGCTGTTTTCCCGGCCCGGCGCCCTGGGCAAATATTCACCAGACATCTGGTTCAGTTTCATGGTGCTCTGGTTTTTCTGTGACCCCATGTTTCCCCAGTTGTTTCAACGCTTTTTCGCAGCTAAAAACGACCGCAGTATCGCCCGCATCATGCTTTTTTATCCCGTAGTATGTACCGTGGTCTTTTTCATGCCCATTGCCGTGGGGGTCCTGGGCCATCTTTCCTTTCCCGATCTGGTGGGCAAACAGGCCGACCGCATCCTGCCCCTGGTGCTGACATCGATTGCCGGCGATCCCATGGCGGCCCTCGTCATGGCCGCCGGGCTGGCCGCCCTCATGTCCACCATGGATTCCCAGCTGTTGACCCTGAGTTCGATTTTTACCCGGGACATTGTTCCGCTGTTGGGCAAACCCAAAAATGAGACCAGCATGGCCGGCCGGATTTTTGTCATTCTGTTGAGCATGGCCGGCCTGGCCCTGGCCTACCGCCCCCCGGCAACCATTTTGCAGATTGCCACCCAGACGTTCACCGGCCTGGCAGTATTATTCCCAGCAGTCATCTTCGGGCTTTACTTCAAACGCGTGTTTGCCCTGGCGGCCATCCTGTCCATCGTCGCCGGGGAGACGGCCCTGGCCTGTTTTTATTTCAAATGGGTTTCTTGCTCTTTTTTTCTGCCGGTGATTTGGGTGATGGCGGTAACCTTCAGCGTCTACCTGATCACCCACGCCCTGTTGCTGGGCAAAGAAAAAGCACTTCCGCTGCGGGTGCCCGCCTGGCTGGCCGATCGGTATACCTGGCTGCTGCTGGCCATCTTCGTGCTGGCCATGGATTTCTGGGCCTGGAACCTGAGCGAACCGGTTTTTCTGGGAATTCCGATGTGGGTGGGGTATTTTATCGTCCTGTCCGCCCTGCAGACCGTGGTGATGCTGTACCTTGTAAAAAGGCAACCCGGCGAATCACGAAATTGATGTTTTGCGAATCAGCACGCCAATGACAACCACCAGCAGCAAGGCAATGGCCCCCAGGGCGGTAAATACGGTCTCCACCCCCGCAGCGGCTTCGATGGCGGTCACCATTTTAACCGCCAGGGCCCCCACGCCGAAGGTCAGGACAAACTTGGTGCCAAAAGCTGAATGTTGCAGCCGTTTGGGCGTGTAGCGGGCCACCAGTGTGTTTTCAATGGGCTGGATGCCTAGCAGAAAGAAAAAATAAATCACCGCCAGCGCCACCAGCGGCAGATCGCTGGTCATCCCCATGCCAATGGCGGCCGGAATTGTCACCCCGGCAAAGATAATGTAGCAAATGGCAGGTCGGTACTGATCCGCCACGCGGCCGCCGGTGTATTGCCCCAGCATCCCCACCAGGTAGATAAAGGCCGCCACGGAAGTGGCTACCAGGTTTTCCGAAAAAGCCCCGCCGGAAACAGCGGTCAGCCATTGAAAAATGATGCGGTTTTTCAATTCAAAGTAGGCAGGCAGGATGACCGTCGCCCCCCGGTAAGCAATGCCGCCGAGCATCATGGCCACCAGCAGGATTAGAAACGCGCCGAGCAGACCGTTTTTCTCCTCGGCGCCGGCAGTTGTTTCACGCCGGGAAAGCGGCAGTGAAAAAGCAAATATCAGCACCACCCCGCTGATATTCAATCCGCAGACCACCAGGTAAACCGCGCGCACGCCCCATAGCCAGTTGACCAGCCCGGCTATCAGCGGTGCGCTTGCCAGCCCCAGGTTTCCGAACATCCCGTTATAGCCCATACCCAGGCTGATGCGGGTCATTTCCTTTGAAATCAATCCCAGCCCGGCCGGATGGT
>JAOZSC010000023.1 GCA_029939875.1 Desulfobacterales bacterium | reverse complement strand
TCAGCGGCGCATTGCCGATTTTGACCGCATTGATTTAAATAACCCGCAGCGGGTGGTTGTCAATCCCGTAAAAATTGAGTCCCGGGGCACGGGATCCTAAGGAGGCCTTGTATGCAACGACAAAAGGACATTATCGTGGGGCTTGATATTGGAACGACTAAAATCTGTGCCGTAGTCGGAGAGGCCTCCGATGGAGACATCAACATCATCGGTATCGGGACCCACCCTTCCATCGGCCTTCGCAAAGGGGTGGTGGTCAACATTGAATCCACCGTGGATTCCATCAAAAAAGCAGTGGAAGAAGCTGAACTGATGGCGGGCTGCGAAATTTCATCGGTGTATGCCGGTATCGCCGGCGGGCATATCACGGGCTTCAACAGCCGTGGGATCGTGGCCATCAAAGGATCGGAGATAACCGACAACGACGTCCAGCGGGTTATCGATGCGGCCCGGGCCGTGGCGATCCCCATGGATCGAGAGGTCATCCACGTTTTGCCCCAGGAATTTATTGTCGATGACGAAGCTGGCATTCAAAACCCCGTGGGCATGGCCGGAGTCCGGCTGGAGGCTAAAATCCACATAGTCACCGGCGCGGTGACCTCAGCCCACAACATCGTAAAATGCGCCAATCGCTCCGGGCTGGATGTCTGCGATATTGTTCTGGAATCCCTGGCCTCCGGCGAGGCCGTGCTCACCGAAGAAGAAAAACAACTGGGCACCGCCCTGCTGGATCTTGGCGGCGGGACCACCGATCTGGCCATATTTTCCTGTAAAAACATCAAGCACACCTTCGTGCTGGCGCTGGGAGGCAACAATTTGACAAACGACATTGCCGTCGGATTGCGGGCGCCCCAGGCCGAGGCCGAAAAAATAAAGAAAAAATACGGCAGTTGCCTGTCACGCAACATCGGCGATGATGAAAGCATTGAAGTTCCCGGTATGGGGGGCCGTGAACCCCGCAATCTGCCCAGGCAAGTCCTGGGCGAAATACTGGAACCGCGCATGGAAGAAATCTTCGAATTAACCTCCCGGGAAATTTTTCGTGCCGGCATGGAAAACATCATCCCGTCAGGTGTGGTCCTGACCGGAGGAACTGCGCTGCTCGACGGTGTGCCCGACGTGGCGGAGTCCGTTTTCAACCTGCCCTGCCGGCTGGGCAAACCCCGGGGCATCAAGGGCCTGGTAGACGTGGTCAACAACCCCATGTATGCCACCGGAGTTGGGCTGGTGCTGTATGGGGCACGCAACCGGGATGAAAAGAAATTCAGAATCCGGGACAACAATATATTCAACCGCGTGATGACCCGTATGAAGAAATGGTTTCATGATGTCGTCTAGAAATGGTTTTAGAATACCATCTAATGCTCGATGGCTGCGTTGCAAGCCGTCTCAAAATGCTCACGTACATCGTTTAAAAAGAAAAAGCTCAGCGAATAAAATTTTCAAGATTACGAATAATTTAGAAGATGCATCCGGCAGAATCCTGAAAAATGCAATTAACAGACGGTTTCGTAAAAAGTGCCAAATTCAAGGCGCGCGAATTTTGTGGTATACCGCTATCGCGGGACCTGAAAGGTCGCGTACGAATAGTACGCCGCAATGACAGCAAAATTATAGCGCAACGCAGAAGTTGGGCTTTTTATGATACCGTCAAAAAAAACGGTAGGAGGGCAACCATGTTTACTTATGTGGAAAAAGAAAAATCGGCTAAAATCAAGGTAATCGGTGTTGGTGGTGCGGGCGGCAATGCCATCAACAACATGATCACATCCAATCTTCAGGGAGTACAATTCATTGCGGCCAACACGGATGCACAGGCCCTTGAAATCTCCAAGGCAACGGTGCGCATCCAGCTTGGCGAGACCATTACCGAGGGCCTGGGCGCCGGGGCAAATCCCCAGACCGGACGTGATTCCGCCCTGGAAAACGAGGAGGAGATCCGTCAGGCCCTTGCCAACAGCCACATGGTGTTTATTACGGCGGGATTTGGCGGCGGAACCGGCACCGGCGCGGCGCCGGTGATTGCCGAAATCTGCAAAGACATGGGCGCGTTGACGGTGGCGGTAGTAAGCCGGCCGTTTTCCTTTGAGGGCAAAAAACGCGCCCGTATGGCCGAGGACGGCATTGAGGCCTTGAAAAAAGTGGTGGACACGGCCATTACCATCCCTAACGACCGGCTTCGGGGGCTGGCGTCCAAAAAAGCCACCCTGATGGAAATGTTTTTTCGGGCCGATGAAATCCTGCTGCACTCTGTGAAAGGAATTACGGATTTGATCATGATGCCGGGTGTGGTCAACCTGGATTTTGCCGATGTGAGAACCACCATGTCAAAGGCCGGCATGGCCTTGATGGGTATCGGTATTGCTTCAGGCGAAAACCGGGCCGTGGAAGCCGCCGAAAAGGCCATATCCCATCCACTGCTGGAGGATGTGCCCATCACCGGAGCCCGGGGTGTTTTGATGAACATCACCGCAACCAGTGACATGGAATTTGAAGAGGTGGCCGAAGCTTCCGAATACATTCACAACGAAGTTGGGGAAGATGCCGAGATTTTCTGGGGCACCTCGGTGGATGACAGCCTGGGTGACGAAATGCGGGTAACGGTAATCGCTACCGGAATCGGACAGCCGTCCGGCTCCCAGGAGCAGCCGACCTCCCCGTTGCGGGGAAAAATTCGAGACATCACACCGGGCGATCTGGACAAAATTATCGATTATGACGAGCCGACGTTCATCCGCCATAAAAAGGCGGTGGGGGAATCTTCCGGCGCCATCTACCGCGGTACCAGCAACGTGATTGTAGACGAACGAGAACTGGATATTCCCACGTTTCTGAGAAGAAAGGCCGATTGAGGACGGTGGGTAACCGTCGCCATTTGTCCGTTGTGACAGCCCAATGGCAACCAAATTAAGCAAAAGCGGTCAAAAGTTTCTTGAATCCGAGATCGGAACCATTCGCAAATCCCGGCGTGGCAAAATCCGGGTGGCGCTGGTGTATCCCAACAGTTACCAGGTAGGAATGTCCAGTCTCGGGTTTCAGACGCTCTACCAGCAGTTTAACAATGCGCAGCATGTTATATGCGAACGGGTGTTTCTGCCTCCAGCCGCCGGGACGCAACCGACGGTCCCGACCACCGTGGAGTCTGGCAGCCCCATGGCCGATGCGGATTTGATCGCCTTTTCCATTTCCTTTGAAAACGATTATCCCAATTTGCTCACCATTCTGGATCAGGCCGGGATCCCGCTGCGCTCGGCCGACCGCGATCCCCGCCACCCCCTGGTGATTGCCGGTGGTGTGGCCTGTTTTTTAAACCCGGAACCGATAGCGGCTTTTATCGACTGCTTTTTACTCGGTGAAGCCGAAAGCTTACTGCCCCGTTTTTTAGAGATCTTTGAGCCCGGCAACGACAAAAAAGCGCTGTTGACGCGTATCGCCCGCAACGTTTCCGGTGCCTATGTTCCCGCCTTTTATCAGCCCCGCTACCACGATGATGGAACCCTCACGGGGTTTGAACCGCTTGAAGATGTACCGGCCACCATCAAACGCGCCTATCTGCAGCAGCTCGATCCGGTATCGACCTGCAGCGCCGTCGTGACACCGAACACCACCTTTGGCCGCTCGTTTCTGGTTGAAGTCAGTCGAGGATGCCCCCACGGCTGCCGTTTTTGCAGTGCCGGCTTCATTTACCGGCCGCCCAGATTCCGGTCAACGGAACAACTTGAACAGGCCATCGCCCGCGGGGCCCGCATGACCGATCGCATCGGTCTGGTGGGCGCAGCGGTGTCTGACCTACCGGGAATCGAAAACCTGTGTGCCCGGTTCAACGACGGACGTACGCGCATCTCGTTCAGTTCCCTGCGCGCCGACCGGCTGACCCCGGAACTGTTGTCGGCACTGAAACAAAGCCGGGTCAAAACCGCTACCATTGCGCCGGAGGTCGGCTCAGACCGTATGCGCAACGTGATCAACAAGGGCATTACCGAAGACGATATCCTCAACGCTGCCACCGCCCTGGTTGAAAATGGAATCCCCAACTTGAAGCTGTATTTTATGATCGGCCTGCCCACGGAAACCGAAGCTGACGTGGAGGCCATCGTTGAGCTGTGTAAAAAAATCAAGCACCGCTTTTTGACCTCCAGCCGTGCCCGCCGCCATATCGGCCGTATCACCGTCAGCCTCAATTGTTTTGTCCCCAAGCCGGCAACCCCGTTCCAGTGGGCGGCCATGTACGAAGTTTCCGTGTTGAAACAAAAAATTAAAAGAATTAAAATCGGGTTGAAAAAGGTGCCTAACGTACGGATTAATGCGGATATTGCCCGCTGGGCTTACATTCAGGGCATATTGTCACGCGGGGACCGCAAAGTCGCCGATATCCTTTCCCTGGCCCACGCCAATGGCGGCAACTGGGCCCAGACCCTAAAAACCGTGCCGACCAATCCCAATTTTTATGTCCTGCGGCAACGCGGGGCCGATGAAGTATTTCCATGGGATTTTATCGATCACGGTGTGCGCAAGTCTTTTCTATGGCAGGAATACCGACGGGCGCTCAGGGGCCGGACCACCCCGGAATGCCGGGTCGAGACCTGCCATGCCTGCGGGGTCTGCAATCCTAGCGTAGAGTAAAAAAATCCCACACACAGCCTTGATATAATAAATTTGAAGTGCTATGGTACTTTTTTTTGGCAGCCAGCATTATAGCTGTGGACATGGATTGAATGATGCCGAAGACCGGACCGAAAACGCATCTGACCTGAACATTTTCAAGGAGTTATCATGGTCGAAGGTACCCTTTTCATGCTGGGGCTGGGCGCAATCTGTGGTATTATCCTGGGAGTTGCGTCCCGAATATTTTACGTTTACGAAGATCCACGTATTGCCGAAGTAGAAGCATGTTTTGCCGGCGCTAACTGCGGCGGGTGCGGTTATGCCGGATGCTCTGCAGCCGCCGTAGCGGTAGTCGCCGGACAAGCGCGCCCCAATGTGTGCGTGGTGGGGGGGGTCGAATCTGCACAACTGGCTGCCGCGGTAATGGGTATGGAAGCCGGACTGGCCGAACCGGTTAAATCCTTCAACACCTGCACCGGTGGTCAACGGGCCGCCAATAAATACCTGTACATAGGGGTGAACACCTGCCAGGCCCAGGCCGCCATGTTCGGCGGTCAACGAAGCTGCAGCGTAGGCTGCCTGGGGCTTGGAGACTGTGTGCGTGCCTGCCAGTTCGATGCCCTGAAGATGGGACCGCTTGGCTATCCGGTGGTGGACCGGGACAAGTGTGTTGGATGCGGTATCTGCGAACAGGTCTGCCCCAAGGGCGTTATGCAGGTCAGCACCCCGTCGCAACGCATCCTGCACTTCAACCAGTATGATGACCGCCTGGCGCCCTGCCGCCAGACCTGCCCGGCCGAAATCGATATCCCTCAATACATTGCTCAGATTCGTGACGGCGACTATGAAGGCGCCGTGATTACGATCCGGGAACGCAACCCGCTGCTGCTGGCCTGCGGCCGGGTATGCCCCCATCCGTGTGAAACCAACTGCCGGCGCGGTATCGAAGACGATCCGGTGTCCATCAACCAGCTGAAACGATTTGCCGGGGACTATGAAATGAATTCGGGCAAACGCCTGCCGGTGTCGGTGGCCCCGGAGACCCATAAGCGGGTGGCCGTGGTCGGCGGCGGACCGGCCGGGCTGACCTGCGCTTTTTTTCTGCGGCGGTTGGGGCATGAGCCAACGATCTACGAAGCCATGCCGAAACTTGGCGGCATGCTGCGTTACGGGATCCCCGAATACCGGCTGCCTAAGAAAGTGCTGGACTGGGAAATCGAAGGCATCTTGAACCTGGGCATCGAAAGTCACACCGAAACCCGCTTTGGCCGCGATTTTGATCTGAATTCCCTGGTCTCCCAGGAATTTGATGCTGTTTTTCTGGGCATCGGCGCCTGGAAGGATTCAACCCTGCGTGTGGAGGGTGAACAACTGGAAGGCTGTTACACGGGCATTGATTTTCTGTCCCGCCTGACCGGCGGCGAAGCACTGCCAATCGGTAAAAAGGCGGTCATTATCGGCGGCGGCAACACCGCCATTGACTGCACCCGCAATTTAATCCGGCTGGGGGTCGAAGAGGTTACCATCGTTTATCGCCGAACCCGCAACGAAATGCCGGCCAACCCGGTGGAAATCGAAGCCGCCGAGGCCGAGGGGGTCAAATTCTTCTTCCTGGCTGCCCCGGTGTGCGTCAAGGGCAACGAAGCCGGCCAGGTCACCCACCTGGAATATTTAAAAATGGAACTGGGGGAACCCGATGCCAGCGGCCGCCGCAGACCAGTGCCCATTGAAGGATCGGAGTCGCTGATCGAGACCGAAATGGTCATCACCGCCATCGGGCAGTCCCCGGATGTCTCTTTTGCTGAAAGAACCGACGACCGCCTCCTGGAGCTAAAAACCACCCGCTGGAATACCATTGAGGTCAACGACGAAACACTGCAAAGCAGCATCCCATACCTGTTTGCCGCCGGAGATGCCGCCACAGGCCCGAGCCTGGTGGTCGAAGCCATTGGAGGGGGCCGCCGCGCCGCCCGATCCATACACCAGTATATCATGCAGCAACCGGTAAAAGCCGACCCCCTGGAGCTACTGGGAAAAAATCGGATCACGGAAACCCTGTTTGACCAGGTTCCGGGCATCGTCAAGAGCCAGCGCGCTCCCATGCCCGAACTGCCGGTGCCTGAACGCATTCATTCGTTTGTCGAAGTGGACCAGGCGCTCAGCGAGGAAGCCGCGCTGGGAGAAAGCCATCGCTGCCTTTCATGCTGCCTGACCTGCTACAACCCGGATACCGTCTCACAACAGGAGAAAACATCAGCCATGCAGGATTTGCAGGGGCATCCGAAAACGGGCTGATAAAACAAACGGCAATACCCGGTCCATGAAGACGATTGTGCTGGGCCGCAAAATTTGCTTGAAAGCCGGCCGACATTATGATAGTCGAACCATGGCTTTTTTTGCAAAACGGACTTCCGGTAAATTACCGTTAAACTTTTAAGGTGCAGATAAGACATGTTTTCAAAAAAAGAGTTGAAACTGGCTTATGCTCTGGCAATCTGTTTGCTGGTGGTGGGTGTTGTAAGTTATGCGGCCTTCCCGCTCAAAACACCCGAAGAACCCAATCGCATCATGTACACGGTGACGGCGGGAAGGGTTTTATTCGACCATAAAACCCACAGTTCGGAAACGGGTTTCGGTGTTGCCTGCCTTGATTGCCACCACCACCCCGCGGAAAGCGATGAAGAAACGAAGCGAGCCTGTGCGGACTGCCACACGCCTCCGGCAGCCGACCAGAAAGTAAACCAGACCTGTCTGGATTGCCATGAACTTGATGAAATCGAGGATACTGAAGTTCCCAATACAGGCGATGCATATCATGGGCAATGTATCGGCTGTCATAAGGATTTTGGAGCCGGTCCGGTGGAGTGTTCCCAATGCCACGTCATGTGAGTTGTATGAACAATCATTGTGCCACTGTTTATTGGTGCTGATAAATCACGCAGATCTGCAAAGGTTGAAACATGTTGAAAAAATCTTTTTTCGGTTTGGCAAAACCCCGAATGGAATATGACCTGCTTCCGGCCCGCATGACAGAGCCTGAAACAGTGGTGGCTCCAAAAACGGCAACCCTGTTGCATCCCAAACAGGATGCCCCCAACGCACCAGCGTTATTAAAGGTCGGGGATACGGTTAAAACCGGCCAGAAAATTTCCCTGTATGCCGATGACCCGGCCTGTGTTATTTCCAGTGTCACCGGCACTGTTGCCGCCATGTCGCCATTTTCCGGCGATTTCGGCAAAAACTATACCGCCATAACCATTGAGGTTGACGGCGAGCACGTGTTTGACGACCGGTTCGAAGAACTCGCACGGCAGCCCGATCCGGCCGCTGCACCCTATCTGGCAGGAATCCCGGGCGGCCCACCCATGGGAACCCTGATGGATCCCGCCAGCGAAATAAAGACCATTGTTATCCGCGGCGCAGACCACGACCTGCTCGTCGGAACCAACCAGTACATCGTCAAAACCGGCCTGGCCGATATCCAGCGCGGCATCAAAGCCTTAAAAGATCTCACCGGCATCGAGCAAATCATCCTGGTCACTGCGGCGGAATCTTTACAGGGCTTTGGTCATCTCGGTGCCCGGGTCAAAAGCATTGGTCGTGACTATCCAGATGCCCTCGATCATATGATCATGAAAAACGTCCTGGACGAAGTGGTGCCGGCTGGAAAAACCTGTGAAGAGTTGGGAGTCTGTTTCATAAACGCCGAGGCGGTAGCCTCCATCGGTAAAACCTTTGACAGCGGCCGGATGCCGTCAGCCAAGCTGCTGACATTGATCAATAAAAACGGTGGCCCACAACTGGTCCGGACAACCATCGGCACCCCAATCGGAAAGATCCTGCAACGCTTTTCAATTGCCATTGAAGAAAAAGACCGCGTTATCCTGGGCGGTCCCATGAGGGGCTCGGCGGTGTTTTCACTGGATCATCCGGTTCTTCCTGACACCGACGCCATTATGGTGGTGGACGACTCCAGAGCGGCGGCTGCCTCGCAGTATCCCTGCGTCAACTGCGGTGACTGCATTCGGGCCTGCCCGGTACAGATTCCGGTCAACATGCTGGTAAGATTCCTGGAAGCCGGACAATATGAGGAGGCTGCCGAGCGTTATGACCTGCTTTGCTGTATCGAATGCGGTCTGTGCAGCTTTGTGTGTATTTCAAAGATACCGATATTTCAATATATTAAACTGGCAAAACATGAGTTGGACCGGGCCCAAACGGTGGAGGAAACCAATGTTTGAACAGAAAAAACTGGTGGTTTCACATCCCCCCTTCTGGCATAACGGCAACAGGCTTACCCAGCGCAGCTATCACATCATGCTCGCCGCCCTTCCTGCCGTGCTCGTAGGTTTCAAGACTTACGGCATGCCTGCGGTGGGTGTAGTTTGCCTGTCAATAGCCTCAGCCATCCTCTGGGAGCTGGGATTTAACAAGGTCGCCAAACAGCCGGTTACCATCGGCGACGGCAGTGCGGCGTTAACAGGTCTGCTGCTGGCCATGCTGTTTCCGGCCACGATGCCCTGGTGGGCGGTGATCACCGGCACTTTTCTTGCCATTGTCATCGGCAAACACATTTTCGGCGGTATCGGCAGCAATGCCTTCAACCCGGTGGCTCTGGCCGTTGCCATACTGATGGTTTCCTGGAAACATCTCTTCGACTTCGACGGGATGCTGGTCAATTATGA
The DNA here is from genome assembly GCA_029939875.1 of Desulfobacterales bacterium. Taxonomy (GTDB): domain Bacteria; phylum Desulfobacterota; class Desulfobacteria; order Desulfobacterales; family JAFDCJ01; genus JAFDCJ01. Next base: position 4,970 of record JAOZSC010000023.1, on the reverse strand, counting down.
TCTTCAGTTCACCGCACTTTATCCCATTGCGGCAGCGAAACATTTCGGTGCCCAGGCTGCAGCATCTTTTAATCTCTGGGATCTGGCGATCGGTTGGCAGACTGGCGGCATTGGAACAGCCTGTGGCCTGGGGCTGCTGCTGGGCGGGCTATATCTGATGCTGAGAGGATTCATCCGCTGGGAAATATGCCTCTCATTTATGGCCGGTATCTACATCAGCGCCTTACTGTTTCACCTGGTCGACCCGATGCGTTTTGCCGGTCCCGGCTTTCACCTGTTGGCCGGCTACACGCTTTTCGGCGCTATTTTCCTGGCCACTGAAGATTCTTCATCTCCGGTGAATTTTATCCCCATGCTCATATATGGAGCTGCCGGCGGCCTTATGACCGTCCTAATCCGCAACATCGGCAATTATGTTGACGGTGTCATATTGGCTATTCTGGTCATCAACCTTGTCCAACCGCTGTTGGACAAGATCAGACCCCAAGCGATAGGAAAGGTTGTATAAAATGCGCGAAATGATAAAAATGGTTGTCGTGCTGACTGTTTTAAGCTGCTTTTCCGGCGGTCTGCTGGCCTATGTCCGAAGTTCAACCAAGGAACAGATCGAAAACCAGGTGCTTGAATTTGTAAAAGGGCCCGCAATTAGAACCATTCTCCAGGGTGCCTCCAATGATCCGATCACCGACCGCTTTAATCTCAAAGTCGGCGATCGGGAAGAAACCTTTTTTGTCGGGAACATTGATGGTCAACCCAGTGCTGTGGCCTTTGAAACCTCAGGCAAGGGCTTCGGCGGCGACGTGGGGCTGATGGTCGGCATCGACGTTAAAAACGACAAGTTTCTGGGAGTGAGCGTCACCACCCATGGTGAAACCCCGGGAATGGGGGCCAGGGCTAAAACCGACCCCGGTTTTGTCGCTCAGTTCAAAGGTCTCGGTTTAAAACAAACCCTTAAAGTCACCCAGGACGGCGGCACCATCAACGCGCTCAGTGGGGCCACGATCACTTCACGGGCGGTGTGTTCGGCCTCCGATGAAGCCATTAAGATATATAAAACGCTCAAACCCCAGCTCGTGGAAAAGCTGAAGGATTTCAAAAACTAGGGAGCATGAAATGGCCAAATCTCTCACGCAGGAATTTGTAAAAGGACTATGGAATGAAGTGCCTCCCTTTCGGCTGGTGTTGGGCCTCTGCCCTACCCTGGCGGTGACCAAATCTGTTGAAAACGGCATCGGCATGGGAATTGCCACCACTTTTGTGCTGGTATGCTCCAATGTGCTGATATCTTCTCTACGAAAAGTGATCCCGTCCAAAGTCAGAATTGCATGCTACATCGTCATCATTGCAACTTTCGTCACCGTAGTGGAACTGGTGATGCAGGCCTTTGCTTATCCGTTGTTTCTGAAACTGGGCATATTCATACCTTTGATTGTGGTAAACTGTATTGTTCTCGGCCGTGCGGAAGCTTTTGCTTCTAAATTCGGCGTTTTCCGATCGTTTCTTGACGGCCTGGGCATGGGTGTCGGATTCACTCTCTCGCTGATGGCCCTGGCGGCGGTGCGGGAACTGTTTGGAACCGGCTTCCTGACATTCTGGGTAACGCCGATCCGCATCTTCGGCCCATCCTATCAACCTTTCTCTTTCTTGGTTGAAGCGCCGGGCGCCTTCATGGCCTTGGGATTGATGCTGTGCCTCATGAATCTGGTCGGGAAAAAATAGGAGATAACCATGGGTGATTTATTTCTGCTGGCCATCAGCTGCATTCTGATCAACAATATTCTGCTGGCTCAATATCTGGGCAACTGCCCTTTTATGGGGACCTCTAAAAAAATGGAAACCGCTGTCGGCATGGCCATGGCGGTAATTTTTGTCCTGGTCATGGCCGGTGTGCTCACCTGGCTCACCGACACTTATTTTCTGAAAAAATTTGATCTCGAATACCTGCGGACCGTAGCCTTTATCCTGGTCATCGCCGCTCTCGTGCAGTTTGTTGAAATGTTCTTAAAAAAAAGCATCCCGGCACTGTATGCCGGGCTGGGGATATTTCTGCCGCTGATCACCACCAACTGCGCAGTCATGGGTGTATGTTTAATCAATATCAATGAGGAATATAATTTCCTCCAGGCTCTGGTGGCCTCTTTCGGATATGCGGCCGGATTCGGTCTGGCGCTGATTCTTTTTGCCGGTGTGCGCGAACGCATCCTTTTGGCCCGGGTACCGCGCCCCCTGCAGGACACTTCGATTGCTCTGGTTACCGCCGGAATTCTTTCCCTGGCATTCTTTGCCTTCAAGGGAATGGTGTAATCTGTAACCCCTGTTTGATAGGCGATGCCAATTATAATTTCTGCGACATCTGGACTCATCCGCCCGGACCTCCGATGTTAAACGCATACTGCAACACCAGGTAAATCAGGTAAATTCCCAGCAGCCACCCCCCCTGCCACCTGCGAAACCAGCCGTCCCGGTTGATGAAAATAAATGTGCGAAACGAATATAAAATAAGAATCATGGCCGGAAAGTGAAACTCGTAAAAATTTTGCGGAATTGCCAGCGGCCGGGCCAGTGCAGCCGCACCGATCACAAACAGGCAGTTAAGCACATCGGCGCCCACGATGTTGCCGACCATAATTTCCGGATGTCCCTTGCGAACAGCGACAATGGCCGCCATAAGCTCCGGCAATGAGGTTCCGAAGGCCACCAGGGTGGCGGCGATGACATCGTCGGGAACTCCCAGGCGGTGCGCAATTTCCGCCGCCCCGGGCACCAGGATGCGGGCCCCTGCGACCACCAGCAAAAGCCCGCCCAGAAGCATCAGCCAGCACCTTGCCAGGCTGAGCAGCTTGGAATCATCCCGTTTTTCGCCGGCGCTGATCACGGCAGCTCCCTGCCGGGCCCACAGGTAGGTAACGTACATGTAGCCGACCAGTAGCGTCAGAAAAAAGCCGCCGACCCAGCGGGGCAAAACCGGCTGTGCGTCCGTTACAACCAGCGCCACCACCGCGATGATCACCAGCAAGGTGGCAGCTCCCGCCTGGACCCAGCCGGTACGATCCAGAATAAAACGGTTGACCGGAACCCGGGCCATCAGGCAGGTCAAACCAAAAATCAACCCCGTATCCGCAATGATGGACCCTACCCCGTTTCCCAGGGCCAGTCCCGGGTTGCCCATCCAGGCAGCCATGACCGAAACTACGGCCTCCGGGGTGGTGGTCCCCAGGGAAATGATGGTAGCGCCGATGACGATCCTGGGCAACCCTGTACGCCGTGCCAGCTGGACCGCCCCGTCAATCATCCAGTCGGCCCCTTTGGTCAACAGCACAATGCACACGGCAACAATGGCCACCAGACCGACAGTGGGAACGCCTCCCATGAGCTCATGCAGCAGGCTTTCATCTGCAACCCAGCGCAGGATCTCGCCGATCATCGCCTCTCCTTTCATCTATTAATAAGGCGCTTATCCGAAAAGTCCAAATTACAATAAAAACTTCCTGTGGGAGCGGCTTTTAGACGCGAAATTAAATGATCGCGGCTAAAAGCCGCTCCCACAACCAATACAACTTGTTCTTTCCAGGCAACCGGATTTAATAATTTATGGCTGCATTGGTAATTTGTACGATTTTCCAGCTTTCCGCAATCCCTGGATAAGGCGCTGCATGTCATCGGGAACCGGGGCTTCAAATTGCACCCACTCACCGGTTTGGGGATGATCAAACCCCAGTCGCCAGGCATGCAACATCTGCCGTAATGCCGACAACAGTAGTTGTGTGACCATCTCTGTGTCTTTGGCCGGGGATTTGCGATGGGACTTGCGCCATGCGCGTGAACCGTAAACCGAATCGCCAACAACAGGATGGCCGATGGCGGCACAATGGACCCGGATCTGGTGGGTACGCCCGGTCTTCAAATTCACCTCCAGCAAGGTAGCAGCACCGAGCTTTTCTCGAATCCGCCACTGGGTCAACGCTGTCCGGTGTTTACGGCTGGTGGTGGACATTTTTTTGCGATCCACCGGATGCCGGCCAATGGGCAGCTCGATGACACCGCTTTCGATCAGCATTTGCCCGTGCACCAGTGCCAGGTAAGTTTTTTTAACGCGGCGACATTTGAACTGATGCGCCAGGGTTTCGTGGGCCGTGGCCGTTTTGGCGACCACCATGGTTCCCGAGGTGTCCCGGTCCAGTCGGTGCACGATGCCCGGCCGGAGTTCACCGCCGATTCCTTTCAGATCGGGGCAGTGATGCAGCAGAGCATTGACCAGGGTCCCGCTTAAATGACCGGGTGCCGGATGCACCACCAGGCCGGGCTGCTTGTTAATCACGACCAGATGCTCATCCTCGTATAAAATGCTCAGGTCAATCGCCTCCGGCTGGAAGGCCACCGGTACGGGCGCCGGGATTTCCCCGGCGATGCGATCACCGGTTTTAACCCGGTAGCCAGGCTTTTTTGAACAACCGTCAACCACAATATTACGGGAAACAATTAAACTGGCGGCCAGGGAGCGGGAACACGCCTGGATGTGGGAGGCGACAACGACATCAAGCCGCCTGCCGTTATCGGATTCATCGGCAAGCACGGTGAAGGATGCAGGTTCCGGCATGCGATAGGGGCAGGATTAATTTTCGGAATTTTCCGAAACAAATAAAGATTCTATTTCTGATACGATGGTGGCCTCATCGGTTTTTTTGGCCGTTGACAACTCTTTTACCAACAGCACCTGGGCGGTATCATAGAGCTTACGTTCGCCGAATGAAAGGTCCTTGGTAAGTTTGAGCAGGAAAAGATCCCTGAAGACCTCGGCCACGTCATAAAGCGATCCGGTTTTGATTTTATCCATGTACTCGCGGTAGCGCCGGTTCCAGGTCTGGTTGTCAGGATGCCCGTCTTTGCGGGTCTTCATCACTGCGTATACTTTGGGAACATCCTTTTTGTCGATAATGTCTCTTAACCCCACGGATTCCACGTTGCTGGTG
>JAOZSC010000342.1 GCA_029939875.1 Desulfobacterales bacterium | reverse complement strand
ACCCTGGGAAAGCTGGCCAAATGGCTGCGCATTCTCGGCTTCGATACACTGTATGAATCCGATATTTCCAGCAGTTGGTTTTATGAACATTTGGGGCCTGACCGGATTCTGCTTACGCGTACCGAAAAAATCAGGGAAGGTTTTGCCGCTCAGCGGTTGGTTTTTGTAAATCCTGATCAGCCGCTGGAACAGCTTCGGCAGGTGATCACCGAAACGGGCATCACCGAAGATGAGGTCCGCTTGTTTTTTAGGTGCATTCGCTGCAATATTCCGATCGCTCCCATCGACAAGGAGAATGTTTTCGGTCTGGTGCCGGATTATACCTGGGAAACCCACAGCGATTTTCAGATCTGCCGCCGCTGCGAAAGAATCTATTGGAAGGGCAGCCATTGGCAGCGGAGCAGGGAAAGGGTTGATAAGTTGTTTAGCCCTGATTGAGCGCAAATGCATAATGTCAGTTGTTTGTCGTCCGTTGTCCGTTGTAAAAAAATAGTGGAACATTGGCATAGTCGGCTCTGTTCTCCCGTCAGCGGGATCCACAGGAAGGTGGTGTTAAGATGCCATTGACTACTGACCACTGACAACGAACAATCCGGATTGACGCCTGAAGGGGATATTGACTGAAAAATTTTCCGGGAAATAAAAATATGGATAAATCCCCCAAAGCCATTGCCCTGGAAGGCCGTTTGCGGAAGTGTAAAAATGTCCTTACGCTGGGCGTACGAACCAATTTTTACGATTACAGCCCCAAAGAGCAGGAATTAATCCGTCAGGCCGACAGGATATACTATCCTTCTTCTTTTTACGCCGATTTATTCGATGCCATGGGCAAGCCCACGTTTCCAGGCTATCATACTTACAAGTGCGTTCAGGACAAAATCAAACAGACCGCCCTGTTTGAGCTGCTGGGCATTTCGCATCCGCGCACCCGGGTGTTTTACGGCCAGCGCCAAAAGCGGCGGATTACCGAATATTTCGAATTACCATTCATTGCCAAGATCCCGCGCGGCTCTGCCATGGGACGCGGAGTTTTCCTGATTCAAACCGACCAGGACCTGCAAGACTATCTGCAGCAGTCCGGGGTCGCCTATATTCAGGAGTATCTTCCCACCGACCGAGATATCCGGGTGGTGATCATTGGACGGCGTGTTATACATGCTTACTGGCGAGTGGCAAGTGGAAATGAATTTCGTTCCAACGTCGCTCTGGGTGGAACCGTCAGCCTGGAAGCCGTGCCTTCGCAAGCCCTTGAACTGGCGCTGAACACGGCCCATGCCTGCCGCTGGGATGATGTGGGCATTGACATCTGCCTTCATCAGGGACGTTATTACATCCTGGAGGCCAACATGAAGTACGGCAAAGAAGGTTTTAGACAGGCCGGCATCGACTATGTCAAGTTAATGGAGCAAATGATTGAAAATGAAGAAATATGAAAACGATCCGAGCCTGGTCCAGCTAAGGGAGATGCTGGACCGCCAGGAAAGCAAAATCCTGTCTCCGACCGCCACGCGCAACGCTCAGGGAATTCGCCGACATCCCGAGGAGCACCTGCAGCTCGGCTATCGCCAGGCCTTTTCGGTGGATGTGGACCGGATTCTGCATTCGTTGGCCTATGCCCGCTATATTGACAAGACCCAGGTGTTTTACCTGGTGCGCAATGATCACATCACCCACCGGGTGCTTCATGTGCAGCTGGTATCGAAAATTGCCAGGACGATTGGCCGCTTTTTACGCCTGAATGAGGATTTGATTGAGGCCATTGCTCTGGGGCACGACATCGGGCATACGCCTTTTGGTCACGACGGAGAACGGTTTTTGTCCGCGATCTGCCGTAAAAACGAGATCGGATACTTTCACCACAACCTGCAAAGCGTTCAGTTCCTGGACCGGGTGGAACGCAAGGGCCAGGGGTGGAATCTGTGCCTGCAGACGCTGGATGGGATCCTGTGTCACGACGGGGAACTGCACAGTGAAAAGCTGGCACCGGCACCGGCCAGGACTTTCGAAGAACTGGAATTGCTGATAGCGGCCCGAAGACAGGACCCCAGGGTGGATCTCATTCCCATGACAATGGAAGGCTGCCTGGTGCGCATGTCCGACACGGTCAGCTACATCGGCCGCGATATTGAGGATGCCATACGGCTGGGGCTGATCCGGCGCTCCGACTTACCGCCGGAAAGCGTAAAAGTTCTCGGCAACACCAACGGCACCATTGTTTTTAACCTAGTCACGGATATCATCCGCAACAGCCACCACAAGGCGTACGTCGCTTTCAGCGCCGATGTTTCCGAAGCGCTGAGATTGCTGAAAGCCTTTAACCTGGAACGCATCTATATGAATCCGAAAATAAAAACCCAGACTGAACGCATTAAAAGCCTTTTTGAACAGCTCTTTAACACCTGTCTGGCGGATATTCACCACCAGCGCAGCCACTCGGTGATCTTCCGCCAGTTTCTCAGGGACATGTCGTCAGATTACGTCCGAAAGCATCAGCCGGCGGAAATTACCAGGGATTTCATCTCCGGTATGACCGATCAATATTTTCTGGATCAGTGCCCGGAGTCCATGAGACCACGTATAGAGGACATATAGTCGTCAGAAAAAATAATGTTATTTTATTATTTGTAATTTGGTGCTTTTTGTGATTTTGACCGAATTATCCACACAATAAAAAATGTACCAGGAACGCACCTACCGCAGCCGGATAAGCCCCGGCAATTTGAACTCTTTTCAGGTGGTGGTTAAACAAACCGACCTGCTGGTGCATGCCGAAAAAAAACTGGAAAAGCATACCCGGGAGCTGGTTTTACAACAACGCGGCTATCTGGAAGCGTTTATTGAAACTCACCCGGATTTTGCCACTGCACTGTCTCCCTGGTCCCTGAACAGCCCCGCGCCACAAATCATCACCGACATGATCACTGCCAGCCAAGCCGCAGGGGTGGGTCCCATGGCCGCAGTGGCCGGTGCCATTGCCGAACATGTGGGGCGGGGGCTGTTGAATGTTACCGATCAGGTTATCGTTGAAAACGGCGGCGATGTTTACATCAAAACAGAAAAACCGGTGACAGCAGCAATATTTGCCGGAAAATCCCCCTTGAGCATGCATGTCGGCCTGCGACTCGGCGGCGCCTTCAAACCGGTGGCAGTGTGTACGTCTTCGGGAACCGTGGGACACTCTTTGAGCCTCGGACGGGCCGATGCTGTTTGTGTGGTTTCCCAATCCTGCTGCCTGGCCGATGCCGCCGCAACTTCCATCGGCAACCGGATCCAAAGCGCAGCCGATATCCAGGATGCCATGGCAGCCGCCAGACGCATTGACGCCGTTGACGGGGTTATGATAATTGCCGGTGATAAAATGGCCATCTGGGGTGACCTGCAGGTTTTATCTTTGCCGCTAAAAAAAGGTTGAGTTTTGGTTGCAAAAAGCGTAAATGTAAAATACCCAATCCGGGTAAACCGAAAAAATTGCTGCAAAGGCACAAAGACACAAAACAAGACTATTTGTTAAAAATTTATCTTTGTGTTTTGGTGTCTTGGTGGCGAAAATATTTTGTCACAGAATCTGTAAATAAATGCACTCATTGCTTTGAACGCGAGGAGCGGCCGCCGTGAAAACGATGTGGGCCCCATGGCGCATTGAATATATTTTGTCGGAAAAAAAAGACGGCTGCATTTTCTGCGACGCCCTATGCGAAAAAGATGACCTGACCCTTTTTAAAGGCCCTGACACCCTTGTGGTCATGAACAAGTTTCCGTATATCAACGGTCATCTTCTGGTAGCACCGGTCCGGCATGTCTCCGGACTGGACCGGTTGCACAAACACGAGATGGCGGAGTTGC
>JAOZSC010000341.1 GCA_029939875.1 Desulfobacterales bacterium | reverse complement strand
TTGTTGTTTTAAAAACAAATTCGACCGCTGCCAGCAAAACACCAGTGAAGGCCTGCGGTTCCCCTTCAGGTCCCGCCGTGAAATCCGGAACGCCGGTGAGCGCGATGCAAACAACGAGGCCGTGAACCAGTCACACCTTGGATGTATCCGAGCGTCCCAGGATACCGGCCGGTCTGAAAATCAGGGTGAGTACCAGGATAATGAACGCAAAAACGTCTTCATAATCACTGGAAACATACCCCGTAAAAAACGACTCGCTCCAGCCCAGCACCAGGCTTCCCAGAACCGCCCCCGGCATGCTGCCGATTCCACCGAGAACCGCGGCCACAAAGGCCTTGATGCCGGCGATAAACCCGATGTAAAAATTGATCTGCCCGATGTGGGAGGCGATCAAAACCCCGCCCAAGGCCGCCGTGGCCGACCCCACGATAAAGGTGACCGAGATGACCCGGTTGACATCGATGCCGACCAGCAGGGCCATTTCCCGGTCCTGGGCGGTGGCCCGCATGGCTTTTCCCATGCGGGTGAACTTGATCATGAACGTCAACAGCGCCATGACAATGGCGGTGACCACCACGATCACCACCTCCGGTGTGCTGATGTAATAGGCATAGGGTTCCAGAAATTCCAGGTCCGGGATGAGGCTGGGAAACGGCAGAAAATCCGAGGTCTGGGCCAGCAGCACGTAATTTTGCAAAAACAGGGACATGCCGATGGCACTGATCAGGGCCGAAAGCCGCGGTGCCTTCCGCAGCGGCTTGTAAGCGACCTTTTCCACCGTATAACCATAGGCCATGGAATAAACGACCGCCACAATGGAGGCGATAAACATAATCGCAATCCCATTCCAGCCCAAAAAGGTCAGAATGCTGGCGACGATCAAGGCGGTAAAGGCCCCGATCATGTATATTTCACCATGGGCAAAGTTGATCAGTTCGATAATACCGTAGACCATGGTATAGCCCAGGGCGATCAGGGCGTAAATACTTCCGCGGGTCAGCCCACTGCAAAAAAGCTCAAAAAAATAGTCCATGGTATACCCGTTGACTTACAAAATTTCCGTGGGGGTTGGATGTCACTGTACGGGTGGATCGGCCGGCATAAAAAACCAGGGGTCAGATCCCGAAGATCTGGCCCCTGATCATGTGGTCGGCACCTCAGCTACTGGATTTCAACATAGCTGCCGTTTTTCACCTGGTACATGGAAAAACCGACACCGGTGGCATCGCCGCGCTTGTCAAAGTGAATCTTGCCCAGCGGGGTGTCCACATCCTTGGTATGCAGCGCCTTGGCTACCGCCTCATAATCGGTGGAGCCCGCCTGCTCGATGGCGTTGAGCAGGGCCAGGGTGGCCGAATAGGCATTTAAGAAAAATGCCCCGGGATCTTTGCCGTAGGCTTTTTTATGGGCCTCATTGGCGGCAATCGCCATCGGGTTTTTGGAAACATCTTTGGGGCCGGTGGCATACACGCCTTCCGCGTATTTTTTGGCCACTTTGATGAAGGTATCGTCCTTTACGCCGTCATCGGAAATAAAGGCAATCTTCATCCGTTTTTTGCGCATCTGGGTGACAATCTTGGAGGCTTCCGGATGATAACCGCCAAAAATAACGGCTTCGGCGCCGGAACGCCTTATTTTTTGCACCACCGCCGAATAGTCCACCGCCCCCGGGGTAACGCCTTCAAACAGGACGACTTCGGCCCGGGGATCTTTTTGCAGAAATGTCCTGGCAAATTCGGCCAGCCCTTTGCCATAGTCCCCCTTGTCATGGAGGACCGCTATTTTTTTCAGCTTCAGAACGTTGAGGACAAAATCGACTTCCAGTGCGGCCTGGGCGTCGTCGGAGGCAATGGTGCGGTAAAAATTCGGATAATCACCGCTCTGGGTCAATGCCGGGTTGGTGGCCGACGGTGACATGACAATAATTTTCGAGTCTTTATAGATGCCCAGGGCTGCTTTGGTGGCCCCGCTGCAAATGTGTCCCAGGACTACGTCAGCGCCTTCTGACACCAGCTTGGTGGCCGTATTGGTGGCCACCTCAGGTTTGCAGACATCGTCTTCCACCAGCAGGACGACCTTTTTGCCGAGCACACCGCCCTTGGCGTTGATATCCTTGACCACCAGTTCGGCGGCCTTGATGGTGGGAATACCGTAAGATGCCAGGTCCCCGCTGTGGGGTCCCGCAACGCCCAGCTTGATCGTATCCGCTGCCAGTCCGGTTCCGGACACCATAAGTCCCAAAAACATCCCCAAAAGCGCTAACAAAGCCAGTTTTCCGAATCGATTCTTCATAATAATCCTCCTTAAAATGAATTTAGAATTATAGCCATTTTACCCAGTAAAATTTGACTATATAATCGAATACCAGGCCCGCGTCAAGATTGAATTGTTATTTTAAAGCTTAAAAATTTCTTGCTGTTCTGCATAGATGGCGGTATGAAAAATGTGCAGCCATCTTTTTTGCGTATTTTTCACGTATTAGAAGCTGACTGCGTAAGTTCTCAAAAAGTCAGGGTAACTGGCTGTCAATAGAGCGCAATATCTGTTTTGGTTGAGCGTTTTGAGAAGTTACCTGACTGCGAGTGGGAAAGGGAGGCGAGCTATATTTTGCGAAAAGTTGGGCTATTTGTCAAAAAAGACCGGAAAGCCTGCCGCAAAGCCGATGAATTTGAATCCTGGCTGAAAAAACGCAAGGTCGAGGTGATCCGCAAAGAAAGCCTGCCGCCGGGAATGTATCCGGTGGCTGCCGGGCAAGTCTGTGCCCCATCGGATCTGTCCTGCCTGTTTGTGCTCGGAGGCGACGGCACCTTTTTAAGCGCCGTGCGCTGGATTGGAAACCTTGCCATCCCGGTGCTGGGCATCAAGTTCGGCGAAATCGGTTTTCTGGCTGAAACCGCTGAAGAAAATTTGATTTCAAATGCCGAAAAAATTTTAAACAACGAGTATACCATCAGCCGCCGCATGCGGCTTGATGTCCGGGTGATGCGAGAAGACAAAGAGGTCGTCAGTGAAACCGTGCTCAATGACATCGTCATCAACCGGGGCGCCCTGGCCCGACTGGCCAATATCGAAACCTACATCAACGATCATTACCTGACCACCTTCAGGGCCGATGGACTGATCGTGGCCACCCCTACCGGTTCCACCGCCTATTCCCTGGCAGCCGGCGGCCCGGTCATCCATCCGGATGTTCCCGGGATAATGATAACCCCGATCTGCCCTTTTACCCTGACCAACCGCCCGCTGATCGTTCCGGATTCCATTCGTATCCGGCTGAAGCTCGAGCCGGGAGCCTCCGACATCATGCTGACTTTTGACGGTCAGCAGGGTCTGGATATCTCCGACCGGGACACGATCATCATCTGCCGGGGCCCTCACCCGCTGAACATGATCACCCTGCCCCACCGGCACTATTTCGATGTTTTGAAAGCCAAGCTCAGGTGGTCGGGAGGCCGTGTTTAATTTCAAATCGAATCCATTCCTTAACTTTGGTTTTTGAGCGTATTGTAAAGTTCAAACGCCTTGTCCGGGGTTTCGTTGTCATGGACCACCGCCCGGACGGCCTGGATCATGGCCGTGGGGGATTCAGACTGGAAGATGTTGCGTCCCATATCCACCCCGCTGGCACCCTGCTGGACCGCATTATAGGCCATGGTCAGGGCGTCGAGCTCGGGTATCTTCTTGCCGCCGGCCATGACAATCGGCACCGGGCAGCAGGCCGTGACGGTTTCAAAGCCTTCGGGAATATAATAGGTCTTGACATAATGGGCCCCCAGCTCTGCACAGATCCGGGTGGCCAGCCGGAAATAGCGGGCATCCCGCGCCATGTCCGTGCCCACGGCGGTC
>JAOZSC010000340.1 GCA_029939875.1 Desulfobacterales bacterium | reverse complement strand
AGCATTTCGATTTTACCATGGAGGAGTATCGTCGGCAGCAATTCGAGAAATTGCCGGACGCCATGGCGGCCCTGCAAAAGGACGGGGTCTACTACAATCACGACAAACTTTACGGCGTGTATGAGGGCAAGGTGTTCAAGACCATGTCCAAGAAAATCGAGCTGTACAACAAACGTTATGCGGACCTGGGCCTTGATCCCATGCCGACCTATCAGCCGCCGCGGGAAGTTCCCCAGGGGAAATTCCGCATTGTGGTTGGGCGTGACGCTTACGTTACCCAGGGTTCTACGACCAACAATGCCCTGCTGTTCGAGTTGGAACCTGAAAATACCCTGTGGCTGCATCCCGATTCCGCCGGGCCGCTGTCGATTCGCCCGGGCGATACGGTGGAGGTGACCAGCATTGTGGGAAAAGGAAGGCTGAAAGTGCGCCTGACCAAGGAGATCCGTCCGGACACGGTATACATGGCCACCGGGTTCGGGGTGCTCTCCAGAGGACTTTCCCTTGTTTACGGCAAAGGCGCCTGTATTGCCGAAGTCCTTGAAGATTATACTGACGAAATTTCCGGCAACATGGCCATGCACGAAACCATGGTGACCGTTAAAAAGCTCATAGCTCATAGCTGAAAGCTCGAAGTCCGGGTTTAAGCGGATTTTATTTACTGCTTTGGGTTGGATACTCATCTAAGAAGGGACAACTATGACACAGAGTCAAACTCCAAAATATGCCATTGTGATCGATACCTTCAAATGCTTTGACTGCAAAGCCTGCATGATTGCCTGCAAGGTAGAAAACGATGTGCCCGAAGGCTTCTGGCGCAACTGGATAAAACACACCGGCGGCCTTGAGGGCCGCAGGACCCAGTTTCAACCGGGTCAGTGCATGCAGTGCGAAGAGCCTTCCTGTGTGGCGGCCTGCCCGGTAGGCGCCACCTACAAGCAGGCCGATGGTCTGGTCGTCATCGATCCGCTGAAATGCATCGGCTGCGGCAACTGTGTGACAGCATGTCCGTATGGAGCACGCTATCGCAATCCCGCCACTCATCGGGCCGACAAATGCGATTTTTGTGAACACCGGCTGAAGCGCGGCGAGGAGCCGGCCTGTGTCGAGACCTGTCCCACCCGGGCGCGGGTTTTCGGGGATCTCAACGATCCGGCCAGCAGCGTCAGCCAGCTGCTTAAAAAAGAAAAACTGGTACAGGTGATCAATCCCCGGGTGAATACGAAGCCGCAGATTTACTACAGCCAGGGCACCTTGCCCCTGGACTGGCCCCGGGAACCGACCCTGCCGGGCGGAGAGCACATGGCGCCGGGATACTGGAAAAAATTCGGCTAAGGACGCACTTTCATAAATACGATAACGAATAAGACTCTCACCGCAGAGCTCGCAGAGAGCGCAGAGAAAGGCTAAGATATAGGCGGCTGCGCCGGGAACGGCCCCAAAAAAAATTATTACTCTGCCACGGTTAATTTAAAAAACCCGTAAAACTTAACAATATTTACGAAACGATCCATTACGATAAACCACCAACAACCAACCCAAGGAGGTAATGCATGATTGGATTTAAAAAGAGGCTATGGCTGTCAGCTGCTCTGGTGATGGCTCTGGCTCTGGCATTTGGCTGTACCGCCACCCAGAAGGCGGCTGCACCGGAAAAAGCCGCCTGGCAGTTTCACGACATTGTCGACGTGGCGTTCGTGCAGCCGTACGCCAAGGTTCCCCAGCCGAAAGGGGTGATGATTATTGATTCACGGCCGTACAAACCCAAGTATGTCAATGGGCATATTCCCACGGCCATGAGTATTCCCGACAGCCAGTTTGCAAAGCTGACGGATAAATTGCCCCAGGATAAAAACAGCCTGCTGATTTTTTACTGCGGCGGGCCCACCTGAAAGCTGAGTCACAAATCCGCCTGGAAGGCGGAAAAACTCGGCTATACCAACGTAAAAGTGTTTGCCGGCGGTTTCCCGGCATGGATGAAGGCCAAGGGCAACTATGCGGCGGTTTCTGCTGAATACGTGGCCGCGCAGATCGAAAAAAACACCATGGTGCTGGTCGACTCACGGCCCAAAAAGCCGAAATACGACAAGGGACACATCCCCACCGCCATGAGCATCCCGGACAGCCAGTTTGAAGCCTTGAAGGGCAAACTGCCCGCCGATAAGACAACGCCGCTGGTCTTTTACTGCGGCGGCTTCACCTGAAAGCTCAGCCACAAGGCCGCCCGGAGGGCGGTAAAGCTGGGATACACCAACGTAAAAGTGTTTGCCGCGGGCTATCCGGCCTGGAAAAAAGCCTACGGTGCAGCGCCTGATGCAGTTCAGGTCAAGACCGGTCAGGAAGAAGGGTCCATTGAGATTGTAACCTTCAAGAAAATCCTGCAGGAAAATCCGGACAGTATTTACCTGGTCGATGTACGCGATCCGGACGAATATGCCGCCGGTCATTTCTGGACCGCAGTTAATATTCCCGTGGATCAGCTGGAGAAAAAAATCGACAGCCTGCCGGCCGACAAACCCATCGTTTTTGTTTGTACCACCGGGGCCCGCAGCGGTGAATCCTATTACATGCTTCTTGATTTGAAACCGGAACTTAAGAAAGTATATTACCTGGAAGCCGAGGTGGAATACACCAAGGACGGGCAGTACAAAATCAAGGCCCCTTAGCGGGTATTTTACGGATTCAAAAAACATTCGGTCTGCCGGCAATATTTTTTCCGGCAAGCAATGTCTATGCAGTCCAACTTTCGGGCGGGGATAAACCCCGCCCCTACCTGTTGGGTGAAATTTTGTGAAACCCAGCGGAATACCCCGCCATTTATGGCGGGGTAGTTTTTTTGTAGTGGCGGGAATTATCCCCGTCTGCGATGGGCTCCAGATCGGCGATGAAATGCAGCAGTGCGTCCAGAATGACAGTGATAAGCCTGTAAAAAGGATCTTCAGCTTCAATGACCGCCAGTCTGTCCTGCAGCCTGGTGAACCATGGCAGCATAATTTCACCAGAAAATGACGAGGCCTCCGCGATAAGTTCCCGGTCGTTGTCCGACCAGCCCTTTTCCAGCATAAAATACAGATACTCCAGTTCGATGGAAACGTGATCGGGAGGTTCGCGGATGTCATCTCCCAGTGCCAGCCCCGCCTCTTTAAATCGTTTTTTCATTTCCACGGCGGCCGGGCCCATCAGCGAGGCGTTTTCTCCAGTCGCGCTCCCGTCGGTATGGCAGGACGCATACAGCGGGATGATAACACCGTTGCGGTTGTTGATGAAAAGATTGATATAAAGCGCCTCCAGGTGTTCAAACAGCGCGTTAGGGTCAGCAAACCGTGCATGGCAGGCTTTCAGTTCGGCGAAGATTCCGGGAGCATTGTCAGCCACAAAGAAGCCAAGCGCCTCAAACGGGCTTAAAAAAGTGCCATCCAGCATTGCCCGACAGCTTTCAGGATCCGGGCCCCAGAAAATTTTAGCAAGCTGTGAGATGGCGTTCAGTATATTTGTCTGCTGGTTTTTATCAGGCAAAAAGGGTGAATTCATTAGCTGTGGTGTGCCATGTTGTTTATTTAATGTTGAGGTTTACCTCAGGTCATAACAGTCCGGATCGTTAACTGAGCAAGGGGCGCTGATGATTCGCTGCAGTTTGCCGTTTAAAAAACCCAGGTAGTACATAAACTTGGAAGCCCCAAATTGATAGATCCAGATATCATAGGAATCGGAGGCCCTTCGAGTGACCGCCAGGGGGTCGCCGCATTGTTTTCTGACCGAGCGATCCACATCCCCGATGGCAACTATCCCTCCGCTGCAGCGCAGTGATGACTGGTCGGAGGTAAAATCAAAATCAATGGCCGCCGACTCAC
>JAOZSC010000339.1:424-3856 GCA_029939875.1 Desulfobacterales bacterium | reverse complement strand
CTTCCAAGTACGATTTGAGTTCCCTGCGTTTTATCCGTTCCGCCGGCGGCTATCTTTCGCCCCAGATTGCCGAAGAAGCCGAAATCGTCTTTGGTGCCAATATCACCAGTGATCTAGGCACCCAGGACATGGGCTCGGTCTCCGGATGCCGGGTGGATGATTCCAAGGATCTTCGCCGCAGAACCGTCGGCCGCATGCTGCCGGGCAACAAGGTTCGCCTGCTCGACAAGGACACCGCAGAAGCGGTGACCGATGGCGAACCCGGTATTCTATATTTCAGGGGCCCCCATGCACCGGCCGGTTACTATCGTGATGAAGAATTGACTGCCACCGTATTCGACCCCCAGGGCTGGACCACCACCGGTGATATTGTGAAATTTGACCAGGAATGCCTGTGGATCCTTGGCCGGGCCAAAGACATGATTATCCGCGGCGGCCAGAACATCTACCCGGCCGAAATCGAAGGCCTGCTCAATGATCATCCCAAAGTGGCCTCGGTGGCCGTCGTAGGATATCCGGACCGGGAAATGGGTGAGCGCACTTGCGCTTACGTGATCCCGAAAGGCGGCCAGGATTTCAGTTTTGAAGAAATGGTTGAATTTCTCAAAGGGAAAAAACTGGCCATGTACAAACTTCCCGAACGGCTCGAAGTCGTGGACGAGTTTCCTGCCGTCGGTGATTCGGGGAAAATCAACAAAGAAACGCTGAAGAAAGATATCGCGGCTAAAGTGGCTAAAGGTGGCTGAAATTTCTAAAACTAAGGATTGGATTCTTTTTATAGGATACCAGTTCCGCGAAGCGGATTAGGTGTTGCCGGTTTCTTCTGGAAACCGGCAATAAAAAAATCCTAATAATCCTGTAAATCCTGTCTATTTCAAAAATAAAATAGCATCCATTCATCTTTAAAAACCAGGATAATCTATGCCAAAATCAGTTCTGATCATCTCCACCCTGGACACCAAGGGCCAGGAGACACTATATCTCAAAGACAAATTGAGCGCCATCGGCCTTGCGCCGATTCTGATGGATATCTCCGGGAGAGGAAGTGATATCTCTGGAATTGACATTCCCGCCAAGCAGGTGGCGGCTGCCGGCGGCGGCAGTTTTGACGAAATTCAAAAATCCCGAGACCGCACCCGCATCACCAACATCATGATGGCCGGTGGTTCACGCATCGCCGCGGAGTTGTTAACGCAGCAAAAGCTCGACGGCGTTATCGCCCTGGGGGGATCCACCGGCTCTTTGATGGCCAGCGAGGTGATGAGATCCCTGCCTTTTGGTATTCCTAAAGTATTGATTTCATCTACTGCCGCGCTGCCCGGTCTTTCCACGCGTTATATCGGAACCGGCGATATTGCGCTTTTCCACTCGGTGGTTGAAATATCTGGCGTTTCCAATCTGCTTAAAAATGTCATGGATCGCGCAGCTCACGCCCTGGCAGGCATGACGGCCGATGATATCGCATCTGTGAAGACCGAAAAAGGCAAGGCCATCGCCCTGACCATGCTGGGCCCCTGTGAAAAGTGTGCCAGCGCCGTACGGATTGAGCTGGAAAAAAAGGGGTTTCAAGTCATCGGATTTTCCGCAGCCGGCATCGGCGATCGAGCCATGGAAGACATGATCGCCGCCGGTTTTTTCCAGGGGGTCATTGACCTCGCCCCGGGCGGGGTGGGCGAAAATCTTTTTGGATTCATGCGCGATGCCGGACCCCACCGCCTGGAAAACGCCTGCAGGTTGGGCATTCCCCAGATCATATCCACCTGCAGCGTCAACCACATGACGCCTTCCAGATCCAAGTATAAACCGGAATACCATGAGCGCCGCAAATTCGATCTGGATAAACTGCGCACCTGGATCCGGCTGTCGCCCGAAGAACTCAAGCAGGTGGCCGCTGCCTTTGCCGAAAAATTGAACCAGGCCCGAGGACCGGTGATCGTCATGATCCCATCAAATGGCTGGTCAGCGGCGGATCTGCCCGGCAACGACACCCATGATCCGGGCGAAGACCAGCTGTTTGTGCAAGTGTTGCGTCAAAAAATAAAACCTGAAATTAAAATTGTCGAAGTTGATGCCAACATGGAAGATCCCGCTTTTGCCACGGCGGTGATCGCTGCGGCCGGGGAAATATTTTGATAGGCCCGGCAGAGGAAAACCGTATAAAAGAGATCGTGCAGCCGATACTGCTTAAAGGGCGCAAGGGGGACTGGGAGCACACCCTGCGGGCCATAGATTTTGGCAAATACCTTCTGCAAAACGAACCGGCTGATGAAGACATCGTCATTGCGACCCTGTATTTACATGACATTGGCTGGAGTCAGATCGATTTCAGTGATTTCATTCAGGCCAGTCCGGCCCGCAAAATAGAAACCCAGGGTCTGGCCCTGCACATGCAGCAGGGTGCCCGCTTGGCCGATGAACTGCTGTCAGACTTGGGCTATGACCCCGCTGCGCGCCGGCGCATTGTGGCCATTATTGCCGTGCACGATGAGCCGGAAAAAATTTTTGAGATGGATGATCCTTCGGCGACCATGGTGGTGGAAGCCGATCGCCTGGACCGCTACGGAAAACAGAGCCTTCAGCGCTATCTGAAAATGTTCGGCCCGGACTACATGGAAACAGAAGCATGGCAGGAAGGCAATACCTTGCGGCTGGACGGCCTGAATTCCTGGTTTAAAACCGCCACGGCCAAAGCCCTGGCGCACAAACTGGCCGTGGAAATGGGACTATTCGATTAGATAGTGCCTGAACGAAAAGTCGCGGTTTTGGTAGGTTGGGTAGAGCCCGTTCGGTCATGTTGGGTTTCGTACCTCAACCCAACCTACAAAAATCAAGCATCTTGTGCGTCATGATCTAAACGGCGAAACCCAACAAATCCAATTAGCTGGGTTTTCGTTCAACCAATAGACAATCAATTTCTGGAAACGGTAATGGCAATATCTGAATTTACCCTCAGCACCCGGCAAGGCTCCTTTGACCTGTCGGCCAGCGTCA
The DNA here is from genome assembly GCA_029939875.1 of Desulfobacterales bacterium. Lineage (GTDB taxonomy): Bacteria > Desulfobacterota > Desulfobacteria > Desulfobacterales > JAFDCJ01 > JAFDCJ01. The sequence goes on along the minus strand of JAOZSC010000339.1, from coordinate 865 downwards.
GGCTGATCGGAGAAGACCTTCTGGTTGCCATCTGGGGCGGTGAGAAGCCTCACATTGGCGCTGTTGCCATGGCCCAGCCGCGGCCGAGCTTAAAAAACCCCGCCACCACCAGCGCCACGGCGTCGGTGTTTTGCTACGTCGGGCACAAGGAAGATCAGCTGGCCAAAGCCGCTGCCGAGGTCCTGGCCGCCGCCCTGAACACGCGGGTGGTGGTGACTGCCGGTATTCACTGGGACAACATAAAAAAAGAAGAGATCCAACGTGTGATCGCCAACAGCGAGATACTGGTGGATGCGATTTTAAAGCGCATTGTATCCGACGTTGCTTTTCTTCTTAAAAAAGACATGTAAAAGAGGATTTTATGGCCAAACGTATTGTCGTCGGAATATCAGGGGCCAGCGGTGTCATTTACGGCGTTAGATTGCTCAGCCTGCTAAAAGA
>JAOZSC010000339.1:0-414 GCA_029939875.1 Desulfobacterales bacterium | reverse complement strand
TGGCAAATTAAACATCGAGATCGAAACTGACTATCTGCCAGGGGATGTCACCGCTATGGCCGATTATTCCTACGACCACGCCGACATGGCTGCCGCCCTGGCCAGCGGATCATTTTTAACCGCCGGCATGGTGGTCGCGCCATGTACCATCAAAACCCTTTCGGGGATTGCTAATTCCTATACCGAAAACCTCCTGGTAAGAGCCGCTGACGTCACCCTTAAGGAAAAACGCAAACTGGTGCTGGTTGTCAGGGAGACCCCGCTGCACAAGGGGCACCTGCGCCTGATGACCCAGGCCGCGGACATGGGCGCGCACATCCTGCCGCCGGTCCCCTCCTTTTATCACCAGCCCAAAACCATCGAAGATATCATCGATCAGACTATCGGCAAAATCTTCGACTATCTGGGCATCGA
>JAOZSC010000338.1:315-3857 GCA_029939875.1 Desulfobacterales bacterium | reverse complement strand
TTCAGGAATTTTGGGTATTCTGCTTTCCTTTAAACTTACTGTTGTTTTTTTAGGGATTGTTTGTCTGATTTTTGTTTATCTTTCTATTAAACGTTGCTTTTGTGAGCAAACAGCTTTGTGGACTGTCTTTTTTCTGGGCACAAATAGCATGTTTTTCCAATCGGTTCGGACTGGGTTGGTGCGGGAAGAATGTTTCCAAATTGCGGGGTTTTGGCGATGGATTTATCCTCCTCGGGCCGCATCGCGCAGACCATTGTTGCCGCTGGAAGGGTGTCTTTTTTTCGGGCCGCAATGGTGGCAAAACTTTCGAGAAACGATCTTTTTTCCGCTGTGATTTCAAAGCCAGCCCTGTCCAGCTCCGTACCGAGGCCCTTTACCGCGCAAGTGCCGGTTTGGGATACCAGGTAGGTGACAAGTGCCAGGGGCAATCGCAGGAGCCGGTAAATCACCCGCTGCAACGGATGCCTCGGTTGCACCTCGCCGGCAATGATCAGCCTTCCCGTGGGTTTCAATATGCGGAACATTTGCCTCAGGGCCCATTGCCGCTGCTGGGCATAGAGCTCGCTGATTACCAGTGTGGAGATAATCAAATCAAAGTGGTGACGGCAACGCAATGCCGGTATTTTTCCCTTATGCCCATCTCAACAATGTGCTATAATCCGAAAAAACTTGAAACCAGCGACAGTGTTTTACATTCCACCGACAGCGAGGAAAAAGTTCCATGAAAGATAAAAATGCCCCGGACTCAAAAAATTCCGGCCGGCCCGATTCCACCGAGGCGCCTGCGACCACCCATTTCATCAAGCAAATAATTGCCGAAGATGTTCAAAACGGCAAAAACGACGGGCGGGTCCACACCCGGTTTCCGCCGGAGCCCAACGGGTACCTGCACATCGGACATGCCAAGTCCATCTGTCTGAATTTCGGTCTGGCCGATGAATTCAACGGCCTGTGCAACCTGCGCTTTGACGATACCGACCCGAGCAAGGAATCCACCGAATACGTCGAGTCCATTAAAAAAGACGTGCGCTGGCTCGGATTCGACTGGGACGGGCGGCAGTACCACGCCTCGGATTATTTCGAGCAACTTTTTGAATATGCCATGCAACTGATCAAGGCCGGCAAGGCCTATGTGGACAGTTTAAGTGCCGATGAGATCCGTGAATACCGGGGGACGTTGACCCGGCCCGGGAAAAACAGCCTCTATCGGGACCGCTCGGTGGCCGAAAACCTGGACCTGTTTGAACGCATGCGGACCGGCGAATTTAAAGACGGCGAGCATGTGCTGCGGGCCAAAATCGACATGGCATCCCCCAATATGATCATGCGCGATCCGACCCTGTACCGCATCCGACATGTTGCCCACTACCGCACCGGCAGCATGTGGTGCATCTATCCCATGTACGATTTTACCCATTGCCTGTCGGATTCCATCGAGGGGATCACCCATTCGCTGTGCACCCTGGAATTTGAAAACAACCGCCAGCTCTATGACTGGGTGCTGGATCAGCTGGAGGTCTATCATCCCCGGCAGATCGAATTCGCCCGTTTGAATCTCACTTACACCGTGCTGAGCAAACGCAAACTGATCCAGCTGGTAGAGGGCGGGCACGTCAGCGGCTGGGATGATCCGCGCATGCCCACCATTTCAGGTTTGCGCCGGCGGGGCTATACGCCGGCGGCCATCCGCAATTTCTGCGATCGCATCGGGGTGGCCCGGTCTGACAGCACGGTGGAGCTGGCCTTGCTGGAGTACTGTATCCGCGAGGACCTGAACAAAAGCGCCCCCCGGGTGATGGGGGTCCTGCGTCCGCTGAAGGTTGTCATCGACAACTACCCGCCGGATCAACAAGAAGAGCTGAAAGCAATCAATAACCCGGAAGATCCGTCCATGGGATCGCGCCAGGTGCCCTTTTCCCGTGAATTGTATATTGAACGCGATGATTTTATGGAAGCACCGCCCAGAAAATTTTTCCGCCTGGCCCCGGGCCGGGAAGTACGCCTGCGTTATGCCTACTTTATCACCTGCGTGGACGTGGTCAAAGATCCGGACAGCGGCGAGGTGGTTGAGCTGCACTGCACCTACGATCCGGCCACCCGCGGCGGTGATGCCCCCGATGGCCGCAAGGTCAAGGCAACCCTGCACTGGGTGTCAGCCAAACACGCCGTTAGCGCCGAAGTACGGCTTTACAATCACTTTTTTACAGCCGAAAACCCGGGTGATGTCGAAAAAGGCGAGGATTTTACAGACACCCTGAATCCCGATTCCCTGGAAACACTGACCGACTGCCAGCTCGAACCCGGCCTGGCAGCCGCAGCGCCGGGTCAACGCTTCCAGTTTGAACGCCTGGGATACTTCTGCGCGGATGCCAAAGATGGCACCGCAGACCGGCCGGTGTTCAACCGGACGGTAACCCTGCGCGACACCTGGGCCAGAATTCTCAAGGCCCGGAAAAAGAAGTAGCAGCGGCCCTGCGCGTAATCTTTGGCTTTGGCTTCACAGCGACAAGGTTTTCTTCCGGTTTGCGCTGTCTATCCAGCCGAGTCCAGATACCACCGGTACACTTGCCGGATCCCATCGGCCAGTTCGATTTTCGGCTGCCAGCCTAATTCTTTAAGCCTGGAGATATCCAGAAGTTTGCGGGGGGTTCCATCCGGTTTGGTACTGTCCCACTTGATCTCGGAGGCATCGCCCACTGCTCCGGCAATTATTTGCGCCAGTTCGCGCACCGTCAGGTCCCGGCCCCAGCCGATGTTGATAATCTGCGATTCATCGTAATGATTCATCAAAAACACACAGGCAGCGGCCAAATCGTCGACATGCAAAAATTCGCGCCGGGGGGAGCCTGTGCCCCAGAGAATTACCGATGGTTGCCCGGCGGACGCATCCATGGGTTGGCTGGTTGCCGGATCCAGGCCGATGGCAGTTTTAACGTCTTGCGGGATTGGACCGAAGACCTGCTCGTCTTTTTTAATTCCCTGCCAATCGCCGGCGGCCGCCAGTTTGGCCAGGTGAAATTTACGGACCAGCGCCGGCAGCACGTGGGAGGTTTGAAGATCAAAATTGTCGTCGGGCCCGTATAGGTTGTTGGGCATCACGCTGATATAATGCGTGCGGTATTGCCGGTTATAGGCCTGGCACATCTTGATCCCGGCAATTTTAGCAACGGCATAGGCTTCATTGGTGGGCTCGAGGGTATCTGAAAGCAGGTATGCTTCTTTGATGGGCTGGGGGCAAAGCTTGGGATAAATGCAGGAGCTGCCCAGAAAAAGCAGCTTTTTTATCCCGTTGCGATAAGCGGCATGGATGATGTTGGTCTGGATAGCGATATTTTCGTAGATAAACTGGGCCGGATAAATATTATTGCTCCAGATGCCGCCGACTTTGGCAGCCGCCAGAAATACATAATCCGGGGATTTTTGTTTAAAAAACATCTCCACATTTTTTGAATCACGAAGATCTAGTTCCTGCCTGTCAGCAAAAATTAGATTTGAATAGCCTTTTTTCTGCAAAGCCCTCATAATCGCTGAGCCAACCATAC
>JAOZSC010000338.1:0-305 GCA_029939875.1 Desulfobacterales bacterium | reverse complement strand
GGTTTTTCTTTTTTAAAAAAGGCTTCCACCGGGTCCTGTCGGATCAAATCAAGCTCGCCATGGGTCCGGGTAATAATACGGGTATAGCCATCGGCCTTGAGTTTGCGTACCAGGGCCGAACCCACCAGGCCCCGATGCCCGGCAACATATATTTTTGAGGTTTTATCCATTTATCGAATCACCACAAACCACGGATTGAGCAGATTGTCCTTGTTATAAATAAGCGCCTGATCGGTATCGTATTGCAGCACCCGGGCACCGGCGGCTTGAGCAACGGCATGTCCGGCAGCCGTGTCCCATTCCAT
>JAOZSC010000337.1 GCA_029939875.1 Desulfobacterales bacterium | reverse complement strand
GGGCAGCTTGGAGGGCGGATTTTTCACCGGCGGAAAATAGCCGAAAATCTCATCCATGTAAAGGATGGCCCGCAGGCTGGAGGTGCCCGGCTGGGTCCGCATCCATCCCAAAATTTCGTTGAGCAGCATGGAAACGAAAAACATTCGCTGGGCATCGGACAGATGGCTGATGGTAAAAATGGAAGCCCGCGGTTTGGCGTCGGCCGTATACAGCAGTCGCCCGATATCCAGGGGATCGCCTTCCAGCCAGGATTCGAATCCGGGAGCTGCCAGCAGGTTGTTGATCCGCATGGCCAGGGCCATGCGATCTTTAGCGGGAAAAAACAAATCCAGCTCCATCACCCCGACGCGTTCAAAGGCAGGGGCCTGGACCGCTTGAATCAGCCCGGCCAGGTCCAGGGACCGGCCCCGGGTCCAGGCATGTTCAAACAGGTTGGCCAGCAGGATGTGCTCCCGGCTGGCAACCGGATCGGCATCAATGCCGATAAGAGCCAAAAGCCCTGTGGTGGTTGTCTGGATGCGTTCCCGCAGCAAATCGCCGTCTTCCAGAATGGCCAGCGGCGGCGGTGAAAAATTGCGCAGCACGCTGACCTGCAGACCCGCGCTGCTGCCGGGGGTATAGACGGCAAACTGCGCGGCAGCACCCAACCGGGCAATGCGTTCGGGGGACTGGCCCCAGCTGGCCAGTCCTTTTTGCCACATTTGCGCCTGCTGCGCGGCGTATTGACCGGGGGTCAGCCCCTTGTTGAGCGCGTCCTGTTCGTTGATCCAGGGCCGAAAATTTTCGGATTTGAGTTCCGGAAAATTCAGCAGCAAATTGGTCAGGTCCCCCTTGGGGTCGATGGCAATAATCGGGATGTTGTCGATGAGGGCCTCTTCCAGGAGGCTGATGCCCAGGCCGGTTTTGCCGCTGCCCGTCATGCCGATAATCACCGCATGGGTGGTCAGGTCCTTGGAATCGTAAAGAACGATGTCCTCTTTAAGCTGCTGCGAAGCCAGGTCGTATTCTTTGCCCAGGTAAAAGGCGCCCAGTTTTTCGTAATAGCTGTCCATTGCAGGCCTCCTCTGGTATCCGAGACGGGTTTTGGCAGCATCCGGCGGCTGCTTTTTTGTAGATTCTTACACCATCATGGCAAAAGAGTCCATATGGAAAAATTTTCTGCCACGAAAGCAGGAATTTATACTGCTCAAGTTTGACAGTTTTTCATTCGATATTCGTCCTTTCAGTGTTCGACGTTCGTCCTTTTTCTTTTCATTCATCATTCGACATTGGACGTTCGATGTTCGACGTTCATCTTTTTATTGCTTGCCCTCAGAAGGCAATTTTGTGCTTGCATAAATTGCCGTCTTGCTGCATAAATTATAGTTCGTCCTGCCCACCATTGCGGCAATGGTCTTTGCGTCCGTGGTAAACCTGTTAAAAGGGGAAGACATGCAGCCTATCGTCAGCTCCGGGGCCTTGTCACCGTGGCAACCGGGAGTGTTCAGCCTGGTCGTCTATACCCTGATGGTGATGGCACTGATCGCCGTACTGCTTTTTATCGCCGCCTGGCTTGGAGAAAAAAAACCCGGAGAGGAAAAACTCAGGGCCTATGAAAGCGGCATCATCCCCACCGGAAATGCCCGCCTGCACCAGCCGGTTCCGTTCTACCTGGTGGCCATCTTCTTTCTGCTTTTTGACGTCGAAGGGGCCTATATTTTTTCCTGGGCCATCACCTGGGAAGCGCTGGGCTGGTCGGGCTGGCTGCAGATTACGTTTTTTATTGGCATGCTGCTGCTGGGCCTTGCCTACGTCTGGAAAAAAGGGGGACTTGAATGGGGGCCCGCGCGCGGGAAAAAATAACCGGGCGGCTGCTCAACAACGCCGACCTGCTGATCAACTGGGCCCGTAAATTCAGCTTGTGGCCCATGTTTTTCGGGCTTTCCTGCTGTTTCGTGGAAGAGGCCACCACGCTGACCTCGCGCTACGACATGGCCCGCTTCGGTGCCGAAGTGCTGCGCCCCTCTCCCCGGCAGGCGGATCTTCTGATCATCGCCGGCACGGTGTTCAAAAAAATCGCGCCCGTGGTGCTGCGACTTTACGAGCAGATGGCCGAGCCCAAGTGGGTCATTTCCATGGGGTCGTGTTCCAACAGCGGGGGCATGTACGACATTTACAGCGTGGTGCAGGGGGTGGACCAGATCCTGCCGGTGGATGTCTACATCCCGGGCTGTCCGCCGCGGCCCGAAGCGGTGCTTCACGGCCTGATCAGCCTGCAGGAAAAAATTACTTCAGAAAAACCCACCCGCTCTATTTTTCACCTCCCGGGGGGCTCCCAGGGCAGCCAGAAACCCCTTCTGATCCCTGGAAAAACAAAATCCCGTGATCCGCGCGGCCCGGGCATGGAAGGAACCGCCATCCGGGGCACTTCGGCCGTGCCGCCCCGTTTTACCGACAGCCGTTCGGAATTGATGTGGACCCCTGCCGCCCCCTCGATTGACCTGGATGAAAAACAGCAGGCGCTGGTGCGCAGCCTGCAGGAGCAATTCGGCCAGGACATTGAACCGGCGGCGGCCTCCTGTGACATGCCCACGCTGACCGTCGCCCCCCGGCGCCTCAAGGATGTCCTGCGTCATCTTAAAACCCATGCCACCCCGCGCTTTGAACGCCTGGAGGATTTGACCGCCGTTGATGAGTCCGCCCGGCGTGAACCCCGGGACTGGCCCGATTATACCCTGGTCTATCACCTGTTGTCCTTTGAACCCGCCGCGCGGCTGCGGCTGAAAGTGCCGCTGTCCGGCACCGATCCGGTCGCCGACAGCATCATGGATATCTGGCCGGCGGCCAACTGGTACGAACGGGAAGTCTATGACATGTTCGGGGTGCGTTTTGACGGGCATCCGAATCTGCAGCGAATTCTCATGCCCCACGACTGGCAGGGGCATCCGCTGCGAAAAAACTACGAGGGCCGGGCCTCGCAGATGTCTCCGTACACCCGTGCCGATGCGCAAAAGAATCAACCCCCGGACGGCGGGATTTACATCCGGCAGAGCGCTGAACGCCAGCCGCTGATTTTGAACATCGGCCCTCACCATGTCAGCACCCACGGTTTGCTGCGCTATATCGCGGCCCTGGACGGTGAGGAAATCATCGAGCTGGAGATGGAAATCGGCTATCACCACCGGGGGGCGGAAAAAATCGGAGAACGCCAGACCTGGCACCAGTTTATTCCCTACACGGACCGGGTCGATTACCTGGCCGGAGCCGCCAACAACCTGCCCTACGTCATGGCGGTGGAAAGCCTGGCCGGTATAACGGTCCCCGAACGGGCCCAGGTGATCCGGGTGATGCTCAGCGAGTTTTTCAGGTTGAGCAATCACCTGGTCTGGTTTGCCACCTACGCCCATGACATCGGTGCCATGACGCCTAATTTTTATACTTTCCGCGAACGGGAAATGATTTTAGACATCGTGGAACTCATCACTGGGGGGCGGCTGCACCCCTCCTGGTTCCGGCTGGGCGGCGTGGCCGCAAATCTGCCCGAGGGTTGGAAGGCCAAAGTGGATGATTTCATCCGCATATTTCCCAAACGCCTGGACGAATACGAGAGCCTGATCCGCCAAAATCCGATTTTTAAGGCCCGCACCATGGGCATCGGCCGGTTGAGCCTGGAAGACGCCAAACAGTGGGGGGTCAGCGGACCCAACCTGCGTGCCTGCGGCCTTGGCTGGGATTTGCGCAAGGCCTTTCCCTATTCGGGCTACGAAAACTATGATTTTGAAGTTCCCACGGCCGTCGAAGGTGACTGCTACGCCCGCTACCTAGTCCGGGTGGAGGAAATGCGCCAGAGCCTGGGCATCATCGCCCAGGCCGCGGCCAACA
>JAOZSC010000336.1 GCA_029939875.1 Desulfobacterales bacterium | reverse complement strand
ATGGGTCTTGTGGAGATTGGTGTCGGTCTGCTGCCGGCTGCTGGCGGGACTAAACAACCTGCGGGCGGTGTTGAGCGGCATTTGTTTCGGCGACCAGGCCCAATTTTTTCGGGCCGAGGCCCTGGCTGCCGTGGGGGGCTTTCCGCCGATGATGCTCATGGAAGATGTCGAACTGTCGCTGAGGTTAAAAGAGCTGGGCCGGCTCGCTTTTTTGCGCCGGGGCATCCGGGTGTCTGGCAGGCGCTGGCAGGCCGATGGCTTTTTCGCAAGCCTGATGACCGTGTTTTTTCTTTTTCCTCGCTATCTGGCCGAACGACGCTTTTTCGGGGGCGGCCAGATGAACCAAAACTATTATGACATCTATTATGGCCGGTCGAAAAATCCCAAAAAAATCTCGAACTGAATACAAATACTCGTCACTATTCACTATCTTTTACACTATTTTTTAATACTCACCACACCGCCTGGTAATCTTCCGGCCCCAGGTTCCACTTGCTCCCATACACGTGGATGCGGTGGGTTTGCCCATTTTGATCATAAACTTTCCCACCGTCGTGCACCCAGGCCAGCAGCCCGCCTCTCAGGTTATAAACCGGAATTCCCTTCTTGTTCAGCTTGCGGGCGAACAATCCACTGCGGTAGCTGATGGTGCAGTAAGCAATTTTGATATCATCTTTGTATTTATCCGGATCCTTTAAGAACATTTTTTCGGTAATGGCGCCTGGCAGCATGGAGACCTGCTGTTCTTTGGCTTCGCGGATGTCGATGAACACGACCTGATGGTCAGCGGCAAGCACCATGGCCTGACGCGGGGATATGTCAGATACTGCGGGGAATTGTTTCTTGTACCCCTCATACATGGAGTCAATTTCGAGACGTTTTTGCGCATCCGTCAAATCATCTGCCGACAGGCTCATCGTGCCTGCAAGGGTCACAAAACCAAGGGCCACCGCCGCGGCCAGCAACCCCCAAACGATTCGGCTGGAAGATTTTTTAAGAGGTAGTTTCATAAATTTACTTGCCACCGATTTTTTCCCGGAAGCTGTCAATGGTTTTTTTATAATCCGAGCTGCCGAAAATGGCCGATCCCGCTACAAATATGTCAACTCCGGCGGCAGCGACGTCGCCGATGGTTTTTTCATTGACGCCGCCGTCGATCTGGATCGGGGTTTTCAGTTTTTTGTCCCGGATCATTTTGCGCAGGCTTATAATTTTGTCGAGGGTGTTGGCGATAAAGGCCTGACCGCCAAATCCGGGATTGACACTCATAATCAGTACGTAGTCAACGTCTTGAATAACCCATTCTATGGCCTGCAGCGGTGTGGCTGGATTGAGCACCACGCCCGGGCAAGCCCCCTTTTCACGTATCAGCTGGATGGTTCGGTTCAGGTGAAGGCAGGCTTCGACCTGCACGGATATCCACGCGGCGCCGGCGGCGGCAAAGGCGGGGATGTAATCATCCGGATTTTCAATCATCAAATGCACATCGATGGGCAGGGAAGTCACCCGGCGCACCGCCTCCACAATCAGAGGGCCAAAAGTGATATTGGGAACAAAGTGACCATCCATGACATCGGCATGGATCCAATCAGCACCCGCAGCCTCAACAGCTTTGATTTCATCCCCCAGTTTCGAAAAATCCGCCGATAAAATTGATGGTGCAATCAGTTTCATTCAATCCTCCCGAATAGTCAGTGGTCCGTTGTCATTCGTCCGTTGCTGTGCCACTCTTGCCGTCATCCCAATTACCATACTCACCGCAATCACCTCAGTCAATCCAATCAACTTCCCGCAACCCCTTCAGCATTCCCCAGCTACCCCCCTCTCACCTATAACCCATTACCCATCACCTGTCATCTACTACCACGCCTCATAAACCCGGCTTTCAGCCAGCCTGCCGTCTTCAAAGACCAGCACGGTTGCATCCTGATCCCTGGGGACCAAGAGCCATAGTTGCTCACCGGGCTTGACGTAGTCCTCGAACAGGACAGTGGATTGCCCTCCTCGGTAGAGCTCGACCTGCACCCGTTTTCGCAAAAATCCGTTTTCAACCGGGTGCACCAGCAGGCTGCCGTACAGGAGTTGATGTTGGCCAAGGGTCGCTGTTTTGCCGGGGGGGCGGTTGACGGCCAGCGCAACGGCCGTGTTTTCGATTACCCGGTAACCGGCGGCCGGTTCCTGGCTTACGACTATATTACGGGGCAGGCGTTTATCAAACTGGGTGCGTATCTGCCCGATCTCCAGGTGGGCTTTTTCGATGGCGAACATGGCCTGGTCCAGGAAGCGCCCGGATAAATCCGGCATTTTATAGGCCCGGGGCCGGGGGCCCAGGCTGATCAGCAAATCGGCACCCGTCCCGCGGTTAATGACTGAACCAGCGAAAGGGGCCTGGGCCATGACATGGTCTTTATCAATCTGTCCGCTGTAAGTACGTGACAGCTGTCCCTGTGAAATTGCGTTTTCTTCAAGGATCATAAGGGCTTGTGGAAGTTCAAGGCTAACAAGATTTGGCATGGTTACGGTTCGGGGGCCCCGGGACAGGATGATTTTAACATCACGGTCTTTTTTAATTTCAGAACCCGGATCCGGCTGTTGGTACAAAACGTGATTTTTGAGGAAATCCGGGTTGTATTCGGCCCCGGTGACCCGGGTGTTCAACTGCAGGTCGGATAAAATCTCCAGGGCACTGACCACGTCTTTGCCCACCAGGTTCGGCACGACGACTGTATCTTCACTTTTGATAATCAGCGTCAGGGTTAAATAGGCACAGACACCGGCCACCAGCAAAAACGCGAGTGTCAGAGCCCCTATTTTGGCAAGGCGTTTAATCATGAGCCTCGTTTAAGCCGCACCGCAAAAAAGCCGTCCATTTGAGTGAGGTCGGGATAGGTTCGCAGGCAACCTTCTGAAACCGCTTGGGCGCAAACACGTTCAGGAAGCTTCCCGCATTTATTATCTATATCAAACTGCGTGTAATTTTTCAAAAAATCATTGATCACCGCCTCATTTTCTTCGGGCTCCGGGCTGCAGACGGCATAAACCAGTATGCCGCCAGGTTTGACCAGGCGCGACGCATTTTTCAGCAGCTTCATTTGACGTCGTTGAAACGGCAATGGAGTTCTTTTTGAAGCCCGCCATTTGATGTCGGGGTGTCGGCGCATGACTCCCAGACCGGAGCAGGGAGCATCCAGTAAAACGCGGTCAAACGTATTGGGCTCCGGTCCCTCATTGGAATTTTCAAGGTCGTGGGTGAGGGTGGAGACAATGCTGACCGCCAGTCGCTGCATTTCTGCTTCCAGTCGTTTCAGTTTGGCCCCGTCGAGGTCAAGGGCGATGAGAACACCTTTATTTTTCATCAACTGGGCGATATGTCCGGTTTTGCCGCCCAGCCCGGCGCATGCATCCAGCACCGTTTCACCGGGTTTCGGGTTTAATAACAGTGACACGAGCTGGGCGGCTTCATCCTGAACCTGGAACCAGCCGGCTTTAAAGGACTGCAGTTGAGCGATCGGAACGGCGGGGTTGTAAAATGTGATGCCGTCCCGGCAATAGGACGTTTGTGCAACCTGTTGGGTTTCGGCGGTCAGCGATTTCATCAGCTCCGGCGGTGTCGTCTTGAGCCTGTTTGTGCGCACGGTAATAGGGGCGATGGCATTGATGGCATCGCACAGCCGTGCGGTTTTTTTCAGACCATAGCGCTGATGCCATTTTTTTATAATCCAGCGGGGAAAGGAATGGTTAACGGACAGTGCGGCGACGGCATCGTGTTTTATGTCCGGAAAGACTACCGATGGGTATTCCCGTATGGTCCTGCGCAGCAGGGCATTGACAAATCCGGCTGCCCACGTGGCCCCGGACACCTTGACCATGTTAACGG
>JAOZSC010000335.1 GCA_029939875.1 Desulfobacterales bacterium | reverse complement strand
CTGGATTGGCCAATACCCCCACCGATGGATAAGGGGATTTGGTCATTGAGAATCGCCTGATGGTAGGGAAGATTGAGAAAGTCCTCTTGCCCCGCTATTTTTAGCTGCAGTTTCAATGAGTCCTTGGTTACGCGGATGCCCATAGATGTGAGTTCATGGCGGCGCTGGGTTACCGGGTTCCAGACTAATATATCGCCGTTTAAACCGTGCAGGGTTTCCCTGTTTTTGGTGATGGTTTCAGTGGCCCAGTCATCGTAGTCAGCCGCGCGCATTTCGTGGGGATAGCCGTCTTTGAGCACCCAGCCGATTCCGATGATAAAAAGGGCCGGTGCGACTTCCTGCAGCATGGTCGTTTCACGTTGTTTGCGTGGCAGATCCGGATAGCGGTCAAGAATTTCCTCGGCATGGAAAAATTGTAACTCCTCGGGAAAATCGGGATACATGTCGGTTTGCAGAGCGGGAAAAAGTTCCTGGACGTGCTTGCCCGCGCCATAGATCACTTTCCAAATTCGGGCGACGATATCCTTTAAAAAATCCAGATTGCGGTCTTTGGGGGTAATGGCCCGCTCCCAGTCCCACTGGTCCACATAAGCGGAGTGGTCGTGATCGAGGAAATAATCCTTTCGCACGGCTTTCATATCTGTGCATATGCCTTCACCGACCTTGCATTCAAACTGTTTTAGGGCCATGCGCTTCCATTTCGTGGCGGCCTGCACAACTTGGGCTGAAATAGGTTTTTCCAATCCCAATCCACAGGGAAATTCAATTGGCGTCCGTGAACCGTCACGGTCAAGGTAATCATTGACTCCGCTTTCGCTGTCCACGATCAGTGGGACCTGGACCATTTGTAAATTGAGTTCCCGACAGAGGTTGTCCTCAATATAACGTTTGGTTTCAAACAAGGCTTTCATACGCTCCATGGGCTTCTGCAGCGGCTTGTACTCAACCGGCAAAATTTTCGATACTTCTTCATAGGTGCTCACGCCCGGGCCGGCCAGATCAGCTTTTTTATCCATTTTTGTCATTGGTTATCGCCTCCATTTTAAAAAGTTCATTACCAAAGATAATAGGTGCACCATGCCATGGTGCTCGAATTTTTCAAGTGCATAATAAATATCAAATTATAAAGTACCTTTTACATAATCAGACTGTATATATCAAAACCGCACTTTTGTCACCCATCTGCACAACACACTACCGGCAGTTTGTCCAAATTGACTATCATTACTGTTCATTATATACTTCCTGTATCAACAATATCGTCAAAAAAATGGAGTATAAACAATGGCCGATTTTGTGGGAGCCCTGGACCAGGGCACAACCAGCAACCGGTTTATCGTTTTTGATCACAGCGGACAAATCATAGCTGTCGACCAGAAAGAGCATGAACAGCTTTTTCCGCAGCCGGGCTGGGTAGAGCATGACCCTTTAGAAATCTGGCAAAATACCGGGGATGTTATCCGGGGGGCACTGGCAAAGGCAAAGCTGAGCGGCTGCGACCTGGCTGCGGTGGGCATCACCAATCAACGGGAAACCACCGTGGTATGGGATAAGCGTACCGGGCAGCCCTTTATGAACGCTATTGTGTGGCAGTGCACCCGCACGGATGGTATTTGCGCAGAACTGGTACGCGAAGGCGGCCAGGATCGTTTTCAAAAAAAAACGGGTTTGCCTGTCGCCACCTATTTTTCCGGTCCCAAAATCAAATGGATCTTGAATAATGTATCCCAGGCCCGGACAGCCGCTGATCAGGGCGAAGCGCTTTTCGGAACCATGGAAACCTGGTTGATCTGGTGGCTGACCGGTGGTCCGGATAACGGTGCCCATGTCACCGATGTTACCAATGCCAGCCGGACCATGCTCATGGACTTAAAGTCCCTGCAATGGGACAGGGAAATCCTGCAGCTTCTGGGAATCCCGCAGCAGATGCTTCCCCGCATTGTACCGTCCAGTGATTCCCGCACTTGGGGCACGACAACTAAAAAAGGACCATTTAACGCCGAAATTCCGGTTTGCGGTGCATTGGGGGATCAACAGGCGGCTCTGGTAGGGCAAACTTGCTTTAACACGGGCGAAGCCAAAAACACTTACGGCACGGGATGTTTTCTGCTGTTAAATACCGGTACGAAACCAACGGTCTCAAGCCATGGTCTTCTCACCACCTTGGGATACCAAATCGACGACCAGCCTCCGGCCTACTGCCTGGAAGGCTCCATCGCCGTTACCGGCGCCCTGGTTCAGTGGCTGCGGGACAATCTTGGCCTGATTTCCAGCGCCCCGGAAGTCGAAAATCTCGCTGCCACGGTCGAAGATAACGGCGGGGCCTACGTCGTACCGGCATTTTCCGGTCTTTTCGCACCCTACTGGCGATCTGATGCGCGCGGCGTGGTCGCTGGATTGACCCGTTATGTCAACAAGGGGCACATCGCCCGCGCTGTTTTGGAAGCAAGCGCTTATCAGACCCTGGATATTGTCAATGCGATGAACAAGGATTCCGGCGTTGAGCTGCGCAGCCTCAAAGTGGACGGCGGCATGGTGGCCAATGAGCTGCTGATGCAATTTCAATCCGATATGCTGAATGTGCCGGTCATACGTCCCAAAGTGACTGAAACCACAGCATTGGGAGCTGCCTATGCGGCCGGTCTGGCCGTGGGGTTCTGGTCAGGTTTTGAGGAGCTGCGGCAAAACTGGGCTGAGGATAAGACCTGGCACCCCGTTATGGAATCCGACGTCAGGGAAAAATATTACCGCCAGTGGCACAAAGCCGTGGACAGGACTTTTAACTGGGTGGACTGTTAGAAGAGTGATTCAACCTTCACAGAACAGTTTTTATTGGCAGGGTTTTTGGCAGGGCCCCTCGATCTGAAGTTTTTCGAACAATGCATATTGTTCGAACAGTTCGACCAGTTCGGCTTTTAACAAGTTGGCCTTGTCCACGACGTTGTAATATTCGATTTTTAGCGAGCTGATTCTGTTCATGGTTTTTAAATATTCCTCGCGGAATAATTCAGCCCCTTTTTCGATGCCCTGCTCGTACTCATCCATTAACGAATACAGTCCTTTTTTCATGCCAATGAAATACTCTTTTTTCAGCGCGACCAGCTTTTCAAGGGCCCTTTCATATTCGTCCTTTATCCTGCTCGCCCCTTTTTCTTCCGCATACTGGTATTGGTTGGCCAGCTCCTGGAGCAATTCTTTGACCGAAACGATTTTATCCACCCGAAAGGCATTGCTGCCGGCAAAGGCAAAACCTTTATCCAGGATTCCTCGGCGGGCATTGTCAAGGGCCAGTGAGATACAATAACGAGCGTGTTTGATGTCACAACTTTTAAGGCATCTCCAGGCACACTTGAAACCCATTTTTTTCCCGGCGGCGATATCTTGTAAAAAACTGTTTCTGATCGCCCGGCCTGGCATACCCACAGGGCTTTTAATAATTCCGATATCATCTTCGCGACAGGCAACATAGGCTTCCTTGAATCTGATATTGGCGTCGCATTCATGGGTGGCGACAAAGCGGGTCCCCATTTGAACGCCACTGGCACCTATTTTGAAAACTTTGTAGATATCAGCGCCGGTAAAAACACCGCCGGCGGCGATAACCGGAATCGTCCGGTGGTATTCGCTCTCAAAGGTCTTGATCTGCGCCACAACATCCGGCAATATCCGTTCAAGTGCGAAATCAGGATCATCGATTTGATCGGCTTTAAATCCCAGGTGTCCACCTGCTTTGGGTCCTTCGACAACCACCGCATCGGGGATGTCCTTATATTTTTTCGACCACGATCTGAAGATCAATCCGGCCGCCCTGGCGGAGCTCACGATCGGAATGACTTTAACCCCGGCCGCCCTGAGATCTTCAACCGGAATGCCCTTGATCGGCA
>JAOZSC010000334.1 GCA_029939875.1 Desulfobacterales bacterium | reverse complement strand
TTTGCAATGAAAACTATTACATTCACTGATTTCCGTAAAAGGGCTTCCGGTTTCATAACCGAAGTCGAACATGGCGAGACACTTGTTCTTCTTCGCCGCGGGAAACCTGTAGCTGAAATAGTTCCATTTTCAGATGGTTCCCGAAATCTACCCTCATGGAAACAGCCCGGAATCCGATTACGTACAAGAGGAAGCGATTTATCATCTGCTATTTTGGAAGAGCGTGAGACGGTTACATGAAACTGGTAGTTGATTCATCATCCTTTGCCAAAAGGTATGTGCAAGAGGTTGGCAGCGACGAGCTGGATCGTTTCTTGGAGAGCGCTTCGGAGTTGGCTTTCTGCGTCATTTTGGTGCCTGAAATCGTTTCCGGCCTCAACCGCCGTCTGAGAGAACGGGTCTTGACCAACGCGGATTATCGGGCTGTTAAGAAACAATTGTTGGATGATGTTCGTGATGCAACTGTTTTACAGATCACGCCTTCCGTAGTCTCTCGTTCTGTAAAACTACTGGAGTCCAATGTCTTACGCGCACTGGACGCCCTCCATGTCGCGTGTGCTCTTGAGTGGCAGGCTGATCTTTTTGTAACCTCGGATAAAAGGCAATTTATGGCCTCCACGAATACGGGCCTTTTTTCTGAATACATCGGCCAACAGTTGAGCTGACGGTGTCATTCCAGGCCGACTCAATGGTCATCGGGTTGCGCTGCGCTACATCCGATAACTACGGAGTTGAATTGAACACTGGGCAAATCATCGATCCGGCGGGAAAAACCATTCGCTGGATAAATGCGGGACATGATCCGGCCTCGGTTTACGACCGGGCGACGGCAGAATTCGAAGATCTTGGCGGCCGTAATTTGCCGTACGATCAGGCAACAAGATTTGTTACGGAGCTTCGACAGAAGCGGGTACCACCGGGAAAAAGGACTAAAGTCCGGCGACTTCCTTGCCGCAGTGTTTGCAGACCTTGGCCCGTTTTTTGATGATTTCTGCGCAAAAAGGGCATTCACGGGTAAAAAAGCGCTCATGTATTTTTTTTATGGCATCGTTGACTTCCTGCTGGACCCGCTCGTTGCCGAATTTGGCATTGCGCAGCGGCTCGATGGCCTCCTGTTCACCGATGTCTCCCATCATTTCCGCGGCTTTTAATCTCACCCGGTTGGGCATGGCGGAGTCCATCAGAATCATGACGATGGCCGGACTGTCATTATTGACGAAACAGTCCGCCAGCATTGAAAACCCGTTTTTAATGGCTTCCTTTAAGGCATCCTGCTCGGCCATGAGCTGCTCGTCCATGATCTGCCCCCGGCCGCCCATGTTGCTAAAGACCGGCATCACTTCAAACTGCTCGGTACCCGGATAGTTCATGCAGCGGTATGACGCGCTCTGGGCATAGGTGTCTTGCATGTGTCCCCAGCCCTGCTTATACAGCGGGCAGTCGTCATTAAAGCATACATATAAAAAAGGGGTTCCCCAGCCCAGGCCGTCGCTGAAGGTGATAGGCGGTACTTCCCACAGGGTCATTTCCTGGCTGCAGTGGGGGCAGGCGGGTTTTTTCTGGGAAATTACACGCTCTAAAACTTGCTCCCTGGTTTCAAACATGAATATATATTCCTTTCCCGGTAACCGGCAGCGGCAAAACCGGATTATTTTTTTATGTTAAATCCGCTCGGATGAGTTCCAGCCCTGTGATGTTAACTCAAGAGCAATCCCATGTTCCTTTGCGGTGCACAAACAGTTAATTTAAACCTGATATCAACGGTTGTCAACAAATCTGTTTTTCCCCCGCCGCTGTCATCTGTCGATGAATTGCCAACCGCTGGGCAATGTGCTACATTTTACCGCAGTGCAGCGGATTATTGTATGTCTCGACGATCCGTTGAACATCGTGGGGGTGCTATCGCTTTCAGACGCTGCTCTGCGGCGCTATGGTTCTGTCTGGCGTGTATGTCCAGCCGCATTAAGGTTGAAGAGTCCGGTTGACTCGAAAGAGGAAAATATGGGCGGGTTGCCCACAAAACTGAAACCGGCGGTGTCCGGCAGGTGGCTGCTCTTGCTGGCCGGATTGATGTGGACGGCAGTGGGGGCTATGCTTTGCCGGCTGGCCTACATCTGGCTGAACGCGGTGGCAGTAAAAACTGCGGTTGTCCTGGGGGCCGTCGGCATCATCCTGGGGCTGGCGGGATATCGTTTCAGCTTTATCAAAATCGCCCGTAAAAACAGCCGGCGGATCTGCCAGTTTACGGACAAGAGCTGCGTATTTGCGTTTCAGGTCTGGAAAAGCTACCTGATTATTGCCTTCATGATCGGCCTGGGCATTTTTTTACGCCACTCTTCGTTTCCACGGCACTATCTGGCGGTCATCTACCTGGCCGTCGGTCTGGCGCTGCTGCTTTCCAGTTTTCTTTATTACAATCTGCTCTGGCGGGTTGTGGCGCGGGGATATCCCTGCGGCCCGCTGCCGTTCGACAGCAAGGCTGATGAAACGCAAAACTCCGCTGCAAAATGAAGCTTGCCGCTGTGGCCGCTTCTACAGATCGCTGCTGCTTTAGGTCACCTCTTAATTAACACATAATCATTGACGCTGGCACTTCAAGCTCTTTTATAGATATTGTTTGCCATGTTGTTTATGCAACGTTGAGGTTTAGCAGTAATCAGGGATAGTCGGATTTGACAAACCAAGGCAGATTGGCTATGGAGAACACCGGATTTAATTTATAAGAAAGGATCAAAATATGAACCACCCCTGGCGATCTGCCTATGACGACGGCATTCCCGAAACCATCGGCATCCCTGAAAAACCGCTGGCTGCCTATCTTGATGAAACTGCGGCTAAGTTTGCGAATCGGCCGGCCTTGATTTTTGGAGCCCGGGTGGGATCCCGGCTTATGGACGCAGCCATGTCCTACAGTGAGCTCAACAGGCAAGTCAATCGGCTGGCCGCGGCCTTACAAAAAATGGGCGTGCAAAAAGGCGAGCGGGTGGCGGTTATGCTGCCCAACTGTCCCCAGTATGTCATCACCGCTTATGCCGTCTGGAGGCTGGGGGCGGCCCTGGTTTGCTGCAATCCGCTGTATACCCCCCGGGAGGTCGAATATCTTCTCAATGATTCCGGTGCACAGACCATGGTCGTTATGAGCGGCGTTTATGATAACGTCCGTAAAATTCGCGGGAAAACCGGCCTGAAACGAGTCATTGTCACCAACATCAAAGAATATTTTCCCGGATTGTTAAAGTTTTTGTTTACCCTCACCAAAGAAAAAAAGGAGGGGCACCGGATTAATTTTGCTGCTGATGCGGAGACTTTCGCATTCCAGAAAGTGCTGGCCGCCGCCGCCGCTAAACCGCAGCCGGTGGACGTGCAGCCGGAAGATGTAGCCACCCTGATTTACACCAGCGGTACCACCGGCAGGCCCAAGGGGGCCTGTCATATCCATCGCAGCCAGACGGTTAACGCCGAGATACTGAATATGTGGGCCGGCAGCCGGCCGGGCAAAGACGTCATGCTGGCGGCCATGCCGTTTTTTCATATTTACGGATTGATGGTTATCCTCAATACCGTCATTGCCGGGGCAATGACAGCCGTTTTAATCCCCAATCCGCGGGATATGGAGCAGGTGCTCATGGCTATTGAAAAGCATCGGGTTACCTTTTACCTGGGGGTGCCTGCCATGTTCGTGGGGTTCAATAACCATCCGAAAACACCACGATATGACATGTCATCGCTGCGGTTTGCCACCAGCGCGGCCGCCCCGCTGGCACCTGAAGTCCAAACCCGTTTCGAAGAGATTGCCGGCGTACCACTGATAGAAGCATATGGGCTTACCGAAACCATCGTGGCCTCCATGAATCCGGTTGCTGGCGCCCGGGCTGGAACCATTGGCGTTCCCATGCT
>JAOZSC010000022.1 GCA_029939875.1 Desulfobacterales bacterium | reverse complement strand
CTTTATTCGTGGAGCCGATTTTAAGCAGCATTTCCATGACCCGCACGTTGGCGCCTCCATGCAGCTCACCGGATAAGGACCCTACTGCCGCGGCAACAGCCGCATAAATGTGTGCACGGGTGGAAGCCACTTCCCGGGCGGCAAAGGTGGAGGCGTTAAACGAGTGCTCGGCATGCAGCACCAGCGCTGTGTCAAAAAAGCGAGCCACATCTTCTTCGGGTTTTTTACCGCTGAGCATGTATAAAAAATTGGCGCCGTGGTCCAGCTCCGGCGATGGATCGACCGGTTCCAGATCATTGCGAATGCGCTCCCAGGCCGCAACTATGGTGGGAAAACGCGCAATAAGATTGATGGCCATACGCAACGTGGTTTCCAGGGTCGGATCGGTCACATCGGGATCATGGTGGGCCAGCAGGCTGACGGCGGCTTGCACAACATCCATGGGCAACGCTGTTTTAGGCCGGGTCTTTAACGCGGCGATGACTTGTGCCGGCAGCTGTCGCTGGGCCTGGAGGCGGCCTTTAAATTCCTTCAATTCATCGGGGTCGGGCAATTTTTCATACAGCAGTAAAAATGCGACTTCTTCAAAGGTGGCGTTTTGAGCAAGGTCCTGGACGAGATAGCCGCGGTAGATCAAACGGCCATTGGCACCGTCGACTTCACATATGCGGGTGCTGGCGATGACCAGCCCACGAAGACCGGTGTTTAACACAGGTTTACATTCTTTCATCATGGCACTTCTCCATTTTTTCGGTAAACGGCGATGATGTGAAAATCCGGGGGTGTTTCTGTCGGCAGCCGCGCAATCGAGTGCCGGCGCCTGCTTCCCCGCCACCTGCTTAAAATGGGATTCAAATAGCACAATGTCAAGGCTGAATTCGCCGTCAGCCGTCTGCCTGGAAGTCAGGCAGGTTGTCGGCAGCCTTACCGACAACCCTTTGCGTCTTGCCGTCTGAGTGAAGTGCCACGAGCCGTAGCGGATTAAAAGGACATTTTTTCCAGCGGTCGCCGCTCGGGAACGTATTCGTGCTCGATTTTGCCCTCATTCCACTCTGTGGTCACGTAAAGGTTACAGTAGCAACTGCCGTATTCTTCGATATCCGGCACACTGTAAACACAGGGGCAGATAATATCCCGGTCGGTGTCCCGGTCGCCGGAAAGCAGTCGGCAGGGACATCCCATGTATCCATAACGCTCTTTGTTGACCAGCAATGCTTCCAGCAACTCAAGGGTACGCTCCCGATCCTTGTTGAAATAATACCCCTTGGGCTCCTGGACCTTTTTCATGCGCTCATAAAGCTCTTGTGCATCCATTACAGTCCCAGTGCCTCCTTGATTTCCTTTTCCTTGAACCCGACGATGACCTTTTCCCCAATAATGATGGTGGGAAAAGAACAGCGCGGGTTGAATTTTTTGACATCCTCGATAATCGCTTTGCGTTCCTCGCCTTCAAGCAGATCCACATCGACAAATTCGTATTTGATGGTGCAGTCGCCCAAAAATTTTTTGGTTGCCTTACAGTGACTGCAGGTGCTCAAAGAGAATATTTTGACTTCCAGTTGAGACATAGAGCATTCCTTTCATAACGTGGCCTGCCGGAATTATCGCCCCGTTCAGATCCCGGAAATTGCGGGCAGGCGCTGAATTCGGTTTTCAGTTAAATGGGCATACGCCAGACAACATACCAGAAATGAAGCAAAAATGATACCAATATTTTGATGGGCCTGACGATATGGATGCCGCTTAGGTGGCGTAGCGTGTATTTCCAAAGCCGCTCAAGGTGGGGCGCCGATTATCGGTGCCCCATTTGTTTGAAACCTGAGTTAAGCGGTTCAGCGTTCAGGGTTGAAAAACATAAGATCCTGATATAAACTAAAACGGTGTAAATGAGTCAAAATTTTTTCGCTCATTAGCATTGTTAAGTAGATTTTGATCTTATTGTCTTATTTCTGTGCAGTGATCCGCTTTCACGGGCCGAGAATTTTATAAAGGAGGCGTCATGTATCTCAAACAGGCCGATTTATTCCGCGGCATTAAAATGGATTTTTTAAAAAAAGTCATGGAGGTGACATTGCGCAAGTCCCATCCGGAAGGAACCCTGCTGTTTCGCTCCGGAGACCCGGCCGAGTATTTTTACATTTTAATCAATGGGCGCATCAAACTGAGCATGGGAGACGATGAAAATCAAATTCATATCGGCAGCCAAACCGGGGAAGCCTTCGGCTGGGCCGTCCTGGTGGACCGCGAGACGTTCACGGCGTCAGCCCGGTGCCTGAGAAGATGCGATTTGCTCCAGGTCAATGCTTACGCCTTCAAACAACTGCTCGACAAATACCGGGAGGATGGGTTTATTTTTTATCAGAATCTGTCCGCCGCCCTGGGCAAACGCCTGATGCAAAGTTATCTCAAAACAATAGAACTCGACGATTGCCGATAAACCAGGAGGTGCTTTATGAATCCTTCCGAGATAAAGCAGGCCCTGGCTGGCTGTGAGTTTTTTGAAGGCCTTGGCGATGGTGATTTGGAGCAGATTATGCCCCTTTGCTGGCCCCGTGATTTTCAGGCCGGGCAATACGTCTTTGAACAGGGCAATTTGGGTGAGCATCTGCACCTGATTGTCGACGGACAGGTGGTTCTTGAAAGATCCGTGAACCTTGGTGTGCGCAAGGGTACCGTCACCATTGAGGACCTGGGCCAGGGCCGGGTGCTGGGCAGCTGGTCTACCCTGCTGGGCCAGCGCCATTTGCTCATGTCTTCGGCCCGCTGCCAGCGGCCGACCCGCCTGCTGGTGATGCGGGGGGCGGACCTGCGCAACTTGATGCTCAGTGACAAGGAATTTGGCTTCAACATTATGGAAAAATTCTGTTTTTTGTTAAAAGACCGTATCCAGGCCGCGTACGGCGCTTTGGAAAAACTTTAACTGGATAGCATTTTTGACCCTGAACCCGAACCTGCAACCGCTTCAGCTTTTTGCCATGGATGTTGATCCTTTTGCCAAAGACGAGATTTTTATCAGTGGGCTGCCCGATTACCTGAAACAGTTTGACCGGCAACGGGGCCAACTGATTCCCATCCTTCAGAAGGTACAGCAGGAACTGACCTACCTGCCGGCTGAAGCCTTGCAGGCCGTGGCCGATTACCTGGAAATTCCGGTGGCCGAAGTCTATGGGGTGGCCACTTTCTATAACCAGTTTCGGTTCAATCCCCCCGGAAAACATCAAATTAAAGTCTGCCTGGGCACCGCCTGCCATGTTAAAGGTGGTGATATCATTCTTGAAAATTTTGAACGCAAACTTGGAATTAAAGAGGGCGAAACCACCGAGGACCGCGAATTTTCCATTGAACGGGTGGCCTGCGTCGGATGCTGCGCCTTGGCGCCGGTGGTTCTTGTGGGCGAAGATGTCCAGGGGCACATGGCCCCGAGCAAGGTAGAAGGGCTTTTTGTCCGCATCCAGGTAGAAAAAGAAATGGCGCAAAGAAAAAAGAAACGGCATGAAACCGGAGAATAAGGATCAAATATACCAGCAGTTCGAAGCCATACGGCGGCAAGCCGAAGAACGACGGGATGCCGCTCGCCGGGATCCGTCACCAACAATTTTGATCGGCACAGCGACCTGCGGTATTGCCTCCGGGGCGCTGGACACCAAGCTGGCCTTTGAGCAGGCAATTTTAGAACAGGGTCTTGACGCCCGGGTCCGCACCGTCGGGTGTATCGGTCACTGTTACGCCGAACCGGTGGTCATTATCGATTATCCGCAATCGGGATTTCCGCCCATATTTTATCACGAAGTTACCGCCGGTAAAGCCAGGATGCTGGTCAAGCACTTCCTGGAAGGCGGCGACCCCCTGTTTGAGCATGTCTACGGCGCAATGGTGGAAAACGACATGATCCCCTCGGTGATGGAATTTTCCCGGTTCAACCAGGAAAAGCGGGTGGTCATGGAAAAATGCGGGCACATCGATCCGGAAGATATTTACGATTACATTGCCCATGGCGGTTACGCCGCCCTTGCCAAGGCGCTGACATTGGATCCTGAAACCATCATCGACGAGATAAAAACTTGCGGGCTGCGGGGAAGGGGGGGCGCCGGATTTCCCACCGGCCGAAAATGGGAGCTGGCCGCCGACAGTCCCGAGGGCGATAAAATTATTGTCTGCAACGCCGATGAGGGAGATCCCGGTGCTTACATGGACCGTACCATCCTGGAAAGCAACCCCCACCAGGTGCTGGAAGGCATGGCCATATGCGCTCTGGCCGTGGGCGCCCACAAGGCCATCGTTTACGTGCGCTCAGAATATCCACTGGCGGTTAAAATTGTTTCCGGGGCGATCGCGCAGGCCAAAACACTGGGGTTGCTGGGCAGCGGTATCCTCAACAGCGCGTTTAATCTTGAAATCGAAGTCTTTCAGGGCTCCGGTGCCTTTGTGTGCGGTGAGGAAACCGGGCTTATCCAGTCCATTGAAGGCTTCAGGGGCATGCCCCGTTCACGCCCCCCGTACCCGGCCCAAGAAGGACTTTACGGACAGCCGACGGTCATCAACAATGTCAAGACCCTGGCCTCGGTCCCGCCGATCATTGCCAACGGTGCTGCCTGGTATCGAACCATCGGCACTGAGAACAGCCCCGGGACGGCAGTTTTTTCAGTGGTCGGCGATGTGGTTCATGCCGGCCTGGTGGAAATTCCAATGGGAGTGACCCTGCGAACCCTGATTTTTGACATTTGCGGCGGGATTGCCAACCAGAAAAAATTCAAAGCTGTCCAGATCGGCGGCCCATCGGGAGGTTGTCTGCCGGAGACATTTCTCGATACCCCCATTGATTTTGATTCCCTGACGACCGCCGGTGCCATGATGGGCTCCGGGGGCATGGTGGTGATGGACGAGGACAGCTGCATGGTGGACGTGGCGCGCTATTTTCTCGATTTTACCCAGAAGGAATCCTGTGGCAAGTGCACGTTTTGCCGGATCGGAACCCGTCATCTGCTTGATATCCTGCAGCGCATCACCACCGGAGAGGGCCGCACCGGTGACCTGGAGCAACTGGAACAGCTCAGTGAAGATATTAAGGACGGGTCACTTTGCGGACTGGGCAAAACCGCCCCCAACCCGGTACTGACATCACTGAAGTATTTCAGGGATGAATATGAAGCGCACATCAATGAAAAACGATGCCCCGGCATGATGTGCCGGCCGCTGATGACCTATTACATCGATCTGGACAAATGCGCCCGCGGTTGTGATGCCTGCGTGGGATGCTGTCCCACCGAGGCCGTATTCACCACCAGCACGCGCAAAAAGGGAATCGACCAGGACCTGTGTGTAAAATGCGGTGAGTGCATGGTGGCCTGCCCGCCCCAGTACGACGCCGTACGGAAAGTGTCTCCTCCCGGGCTGGCACCCGTGATCGAGCGGCCCGTCAAAAATCCGGATGCAAGCAAAAAGGCCTCCGACAATTCCTGAGGACTTGAGATGATGGTCACCATCGAGGTAAATGGCAGGCAGCTGACGGTAAAACAGAACCTTTCTGTTTTACAGGCCTGCCTGGAAAATGATATCTACATTCCCAACCTGTGTTTCATGGAGGACATGCCCCACCCGCCGGCATCCTGCCGACTGTGTTTCGTGGAGGTGGCGGGAATGCAAAGGCCGGTCACATCGTGCACTGTAAAGGTGGCGCCGGCCATGGTGGTCAAAACCGACACACCGGCCGTACGGCGCCTGCAGCGCAGTGGGCTGCGATTTTTGCTCTCGGTACATCACGTTGACTGCCAAAACTGTCCGGCAAATAAAAATTGCGAGCTTCAGCGGCTGGCCCGGTTTTTAAAAATTGGTCTAAAACCCAAACACCTTGAAAATCACCTGCAAGACATCGCCATTGTTGAAAACCACGCCTACCTGACGTATTATCCCAACCGTTGTGTGCTGTGCGCAAAATGCATCCACGCCTGCCGCATGTCCCACGGCCACTCTCTGATTTCTTTTGTCGGACGGGGATTTAATACCAGCCTTTCTTTTGCCGGCATCTGTGATTTTGAGCAAACGGCCTGCAATACCTGTCGCAGCTGTGCGGATATCTGCCCGGTGGGCGCCCTGGTGCTCAAAACCGCCTGTGAGCGGTGAAATCCGACTTTGTACAAACCCGATACGGCAGGCAGTTTTATCTTTCAACATCCAGTTCTTTTTTCAGCCACGCCTTGACATCGTCCTCCAACGCATAGACTCCCTTTAGTTCACAGATATCTTTTTCAAATTGCGCCGGCAGCTCGAAGCGTGCCAGCTCCGCCGCCTCTTCGGAGTTGCGCCGGATCAGGTAAATGTAAAAGGGTTTGCGCCAGCAGTTGACCACAAAGTAGGTGGAATAATCACTTTTGGAACGGATGACGTACTTGCCGCTGCCCCAGTCCGTGTTGCCCCATTCCAGGTAAAGTTTAACGGCCTCTTCGGGCCCCAGGTCCCAGTTGATTTCATTGAGGATATCGTTTTCTTTCTTTAACTCTGCCAGTGACAGCATTTAAGTTGCTCCTTTCATTGCAGTACATCAAATTTTCACTAAAAATAATTGCTTTACCGGCTGCTGTCAAATATTTGAACAATAAGACCGACGCAAAATCCAAGACACCCGTGTTGTTGTGAAAAAACTTGACAAATTTTGAGCGCTGTGGTTTCAATATTGGCAATCAGTCAGACGAACATTCAGGCTTGAAAAGAGCAGAGCACACGATTTTCGCGTGATTTAGCAAATATGCAAAGCGGCTTTTTCTGAATTTTCAGGAGGCATTCTGATGAATGTCTGCTCACTTGCAAAAGGTTGCCGGTTTCGCGCAATTTTGCTGGCCTGTATCCTGATGGTGCCTTTGTCTGTACAAGGACAATTGGGCCCGCCGCAACCCTGCGCCCAAACCAACGACACCGTTACCACACTAACCCCCACCTTGCGCTGGCATGCTGTGCCGGACTCCGATTCATATCAAATAAAAATTTTTCAAACCACCCACGGCGTCCTCATCTTGAGGGTCAAGGATGATACCACTGAAGCAAAATATGACGTTCCGCCCGGAAATTTATTGCACTTCAACAGTTACAAATGGAAGGTGAGGGCCGTAAGGGCAGATGCAAATGCCACCGAATTGAGTCCATGGTCGCCGGAGCAGACCTTTAAAGTCCGACCGGCATTCTATTGCGATCCGGAAAAGGATCGCGACTGTGACGGAATTCCCGATTTTATCGAGACAGGACATTTTAAGACCGATCCCTGCAAGCGGACCCTTTTTGTGCGACCCAAGAAAAAGATCGGTGAAAACGAATTTTTGCCCTGGGGAAATTTTTTAGATCTTTTCCCCGGCAGCCGCTACGGCATCGCCAACATCCCGGCCTTCGTGGATGCCGACATCGAGGTGGTGGTGCTGGGTGCCGAAGATAATGACGCAATTTTTTTACGGGGAGACGCGGGCTTCCATTACAATCCGCAAGATCATCCCGACTGGCCCTGCGACATCATGGAAATCGTTTGCGAGCAGGCCGATGCATTTTTTGAGTTTGACAAACTCCATGCGGGCCATACCTACCTGATGGAAACCGTCGACGACCTTTATACCTGGACCTGGAGCACCAAGGGATACACGGGCAGCGGCCGGCATCACGGGTATGGAATTCCGGTGGTTTACCCGCTGCCTCTGGATAAATACTTTGAAGAAGGCGCTTACCGGAAGATTGAAGCCGGCAGGGGCCCGGTCCTGGACTGTTCCGGCCATCCCACGACCGATTGCAGCAATGATCCGTCATGTTGCGGCGATGATCCGCAAGACTGCTGCCCCCATTGCAGCCCGATGAACCTCCGATTCACGGAGGGGACCGCATTCAATCCTCCTTACGAGGGGCTGCCGGATGCAACCGTCGAGTTCAATGCGATTTCCTTTGATTATTATGGCAAAATCGTCGCTTTCACCGGACTGGGAAAGCAATACACCAAAAATGCGGTATTGGCGCGCACGGTGGTGCACGAGATGGGCCATGCCCTTCTCAGTGCCACCAATGATGAGCACTGCCCCAATCCGTGCTGCATCATGCACCGCAACACCCTGGACTGGGAACAGCGCCTTTTCGGTCCGCCGTGTCCGGGTGGTGAAAATGGCGCCATTGCCTGTGAACATAGCCCGGGCGGCAGCAAAGACATCCGAATGCCGGGGGTAATCCACAACACGATCCATTTAAAGCCATGAGGGCACAGACATGAAACTGACAGCCCTGTTTTTGAGCCTTTTCTTTGTTGCCGGAATTTTGCCGGGATCGCCGGTTCTTGTCTCGGCTTACCGCCCCCCCATCGTCGTGAACTTGCAATTCTCCAAAGATAAACCCCATTATGGCTGCAATGACCGGGTGGCGGCGATCATAACGGTTGCCAATACATCATACACGCAGTCGATTCGCATCAGCCGGGACAGCTTCAGCAGGAGACGCTTGTTTTTTCATCTGCGCATCATCGATCCGGCCGGCCGCCTGCTGATTCCCGGCACGGACGCACCGCGCCACGAAGCTTTCCATGCCCCGCCGCTGCCGTTTGTTATGGATCCGGTCACCCGCAAGCTGGTTGTCAGCGCTCCCTGCGAGATGTTCAAGGCGGAGCCGGTAATTAGAGAAACAATGGACCTTGGCAGGTACTACAACTTTGAGCTGTCAGGGCAGTATAGCGCCCAGGTGCAGCTGTCGCTCATGGTATTTGAAAAGGACGGTG
Source organism: Desulfobacterales bacterium (assembly GCA_029939875.1). GTDB lineage: Bacteria > Desulfobacterota > Desulfobacteria > Desulfobacterales > JAFDCJ01 > JAFDCJ01. Next base: position 5,765 of record JAOZSC010000022.1, on the reverse strand, counting down.
TTTGCAGTCCCCAAAAATATCGCTGGCTCGGGGTGCTGAAATCCGAACCCCAGCACTTTTCTGTTGCCGGCCGGCTTCCAATCCAGATCCATCCGGTCATCTGGCATCTGGACTGGAAAGACAGGGATCCCGGCCGCAATGTGGTGATCCGGCTCCCCATTCCGGCCGGCAGCACAGTCCGGGATTTCAAAAAAGAAATCCGCCTAAAAAACCTGGAGGGATTAAAAGCCGACGCCGATAGAGTCAACGGTATGCTCCAGGCCCGCTTTCGCGGCCGGCTGTGTATTGAAAGACTGAAAAATGTGCGGCCGGGCTATTCCTACCGGATAGTGGTCTCGGGCCAGTATGCCAACGGGCGTCCATTTTGTGCCAGCCAGAGAATTACCATTCAATAGCCTTTGAAACCCAGGCACTTAAACCAGAAAGGAGGAGAAAAATGCAGCCAAAAAAAACCACAACCCTGGTGATGGGACTGATATTTTTAATGCTGTTTTGCCCGCTGGTTTGGGCCGATGGCGGAATGGAGCCCCAGTCGCTTTCCAACCTCCCAAACCCGCCCATTTACGGCTCTTTTACCGCGACCTACGGTGCTTTTAAGGATGGCAAACCCACCCGTTTTAAAATTCATGCCATTTTGAAATGCCGGCAACTGATTGAGGGCGAATTCGTAATGGTCCGAAGGCAATTTTTCCTTGAAAGAGAAGTGACCGAAGGTTCATATCCCATATGCGACTATACGGATTACGATCTTTTACGTAAATATACGAAGGCACCTGAATTGCAGGAGGCTGCTATAGAATTCGACTTGCCTGGCAGCCCCCGGCTTGTGGAAGTAAGAGTCCTGGAACAAGGCGATTGTGACAATCCGAGGGGCGCGTTTATCAAAGGGTCTCTGCTTATCCAGGTTAAAAAACCGTCGCAATGATCACAATAAAGGAAATGCTGGTGATCAATCTGGGAGCCGGCATGGGGATCGATGTTTTCACCGGGCAAGAAGGTAAACCGGGGGCCAAAAATTGGGCAACATAAAGAGCGCCTGGCTGAGTATTTTTTCATCCATTCTTTTGGCGGCGGCGTTTCCGAGCTGGGATATGGGGTTTGTGGCCTGGATCGCCCTGGTGCCGCTGCTGGTGGCGCTGGCAGGCCGGAGCCCGCTGGAAGGATTTGTTCTGGCCTATGTTTTCGGTATGCTTTTTTTGGCGGGCATTTTTCACTGGATTTTGCAGATCCCCTATTACCGGTGGTATCATCACCTTCTGCTGGCAGTCTACTTTGGGCTTTATCCCGCCCTTTTCGGACTTGCGTTGGGCTTTATTTCAAAGCGCCTGGGCAAAACACCCGCCCTGTGGGCGGCCCCTTTTTTATGGGTCGCCCTCGAGTACCTGCGGGGAAATTTCTTTTTTCTGGCCCTGCCCTGGGGGCTGATCGGCCACAGCCAGCACCGCTACCCGGCCGTGATCCAGATAGCCGCCCTTTTCGGCACCTACGGCATCAGTTTTTTGATTGTGCTGGTGAATGCCGCCTTTGGCGCCGCAGTGTTGATCGGGACGAAGTTTGTCAGACACCAGATTGACGGGACCCATGGCGCTGCGTTTAAAAAAGCAGATCTGGCGTTGCCAATCCTGGCACTGCTTGGAATTGCCGGGGCCCTGCTGTACGGCAGCCTTGTCACCGGCCGGCCGATTTCCGGTGAAGCCGTCCGCGTGGCGATGGTCCAGGGCAATATCGAACAGGCCAAGAAATGGGATCCTCGCTTTGCCGATCAGATCCTGCAGGCGTATGCTGATCTGACACTGCGGGCGGCCAATGATCAACCGGAGCTCATCATCTGGCCGGAAACCGCCGTCCCCGGATCGATCAGCCTTGATCCCGATATCCATGACCGGCTCAAGGCACTGGTAGCCGAAACCGCCATACCCCTGTTGGTGGGCAGTGCGCGGCATCAAAAATTCCAGGAGGCCGACGGCAAAAGGCTGCGGCCGATGAACTCGGCCTTTTTGCTTTTACCCGGCAACGAAAAACCTGAACTTCAGCAGTACGACAAAATCAGGCTTTTTCCCTTTGGAGAATATTTGCCTTGCAAAAATATTATCCCCTGGCAGTGGATCCGGGTGTCGAGTTTGAGCGAATATGTTGCGGGAAGACGGCATTTCGTTTTCCGGCTCGCCGGCCATCGGTTCGCGGTAACCATTTGCTGGGAAAACATCTTTCCGGACCTTGTGAGGCAATTTGTTAAAAACGGTGCCGACTTTATGGTCAATATCACCAACGAGGCGCGCTTTGGAAGGACCGCTGCACCGTATCAGCTGGCCGCCATCAGTGTTTTCCGGGCCGTGGAAAACAGGCGTTTCGTGATCCGCTGCGCCAATACCGGTATCACCTGCATTATTGACCCTTGTGGCAGGGTCACAGCGCAGCTTGAAACCGAAGACGGCCGTCAGTTGTTTGTCCGGGGGGTTGTCAGTGAAAAAATCTTTCCGTTGGATACGCAGACGCTGTACACGCGGTATGGGGATGTCGTGGTGGCACTGTGTTTTGCAGTAGTCTTGATATTCTTGACCCTGGCTTGGATGAAAAATGTCAGTCATTAGAAAATGAGAATCGCCCATGAATCCGACGAATAGAGAAACCGGGTCCTGGTTCGCCTTCGGCCTTGTCATGGCGTTCATTCTTGCGGTTGCATCTTTGTATTTTTACAATATTGTCAAATGGGCGGATGAACCGCAATGGGGCTTTTTTTTCAGATCCGGGTCCGCAATCGATGTGATCGGGGGGGTGAGAGAAAAAGGCCGCCATGCCGGCATGTTGCCCGGGGACCGGATCCTTTCAATTAACGGCAAAACCTTCCGCACCATTGAAGAAAGACGTTCGGTTCAAAAATACAGATCCCAGGAGAAAAACACCTACCTCATCGACAGAGGCGGTGTGCGCTTTGAAGTCACAATCACCAATACGCCGATTGGTTTCTATAAATCCTTCCAGCAGAGCGGCTTTCTCTATTTAACCGGGCTCGGCTATGTGCTGATCGGCATTTTGGTATTTCTGATGATGCCGCATCGGCACGAAAGCTGGGTTTTTTATGTTTTCGCTGCCTGCCTCGGATTGCTCATGACCTTTCTTATTAGAAGCGGACACTTAAAACCAGCCTGGTTCAACACCATCCACATCTTCCTTTACGCTTTTGCCCCGGCAACAATTCTTCATCTGGCTCTCGTGGTTCCGGAAAAACGAAACCTGGTTACAAGATATCCCATGATTCAGCTCTTGCCTTATGTCGCTTCACTGCTTTTGTTTGTGGGGCTGCGATCCTTTGCAAGCGAGATGCTGGCGGTCTCCAGGACCTGGTTTTTGATCCTGCTGTCCTATTTGGTCTCGGCGCTGCTGGTGTTCATTTTATCCTGCGTGCATTGGTGGCTGCGTTCGCCTTCCGAAATTACAAGGGTGCGCGCCAAGTTGATATTGATCGGAGCTGTGATTGCCATCTCGGTGCCTGTTGCCGATATGGTGGCCCATACCCTTCTCAATGTGTACCTGGTTCCCGGTTTCAATTATTACCTTCCATTCCTGGTGATATTTCCGCTGACCATCGGTTATACCATCACCCGCCATAATCTGTTCGATATCGATGCCGTCATCCGGCGTACCTTTGGCTACACCCTGATCACCGCCGGTCTCGCTCTGGTATATACACTGGCTGTTTTTGCTTCCTCCGATTGGCTCGGAAGCATCGGTCAGGAGGGATACAACATTTTTTTGTTCGGAGTCATTCTTTTTGTCGTGCTTGTTTTTGATTTTTTCCGCAAGCGGATCCAAAAAATCGTGGATCGCATTTTTTTCCGCCTGGAATATGACTACCGGGAAACAATCGAAAAAATCAGCCGGTCCATGAGTACTTTTCTGAATATAGATCAAATTGTGGGTTTCATGCTGGATTTTTCTGAAAATGTTCTGTTTGCCGGCAGAAGCTGCGTAATGCTCTTGAACCGCCGCAAACATATTTACGAACCTGTGGGCGGCGCGTGTTCAGTGGCGTTCCTGGAGGCCGGCGAGCCCTTTATTCAACAGCTCGCCGGACAAAAACGGGAAATCACCCGCTACGATATCGATGAAAATCCTTTATTTGCCATGGATCGCCAAGCCTGCAAAGACAACTTCAACCGTCTGGGGGCAAGCCTGATTGTTCCCCTGATCTATGAAAATCATCTGACCGGATTTTTGGCGCTGAGCAGGAAAAAATCCGGGAGATTCTATCAATACGCAGATGTACTGCTGCTCAAGACCCTGGCGAACCAGGCAGCGGTGGCCCTGGAGAATGCACGACTGTTTACGGACCTGGAAGAACAGACAGCCAGATTGCTGGAAACCAACTTGAAACTCAAAGAGGAAATTGCCCATCGTCGCGAAGCCGAAGCACAATTGAGTCAGCACAAACGCCAGCTTGAAGAAAGGGTAGCCCGTCAGCGCATCGAACTGGAACAGAGACGGCAGGCCCTGGCTGCATTGGAAGGTGATATCAACAAAGGCCATCGTTTCAGGAACATCATCGGCAAGAGCGAACCCATGCAGGCCATTTATACCCTCATCAGGGAACTGGCCGATGTGTCCGCCACGGTTTTGATTACCGGCGAAAGCGGCACCGGCAAGGAGCTGGCGGCCGAGGCCCTTCATGTCTGCGGGCGGCGTAAGGATCAGCCTTTCGTCAAGGTTAACTGCGCGGCCCTGTCGGAAAGCGTGCTGGAAAGCGAGCTGTTCGGACACGTGAAGGGCGCTTTTACCGGTGCAGATAAGGATAAAATCGGCCGTTTTCAAAAAGCCGCTTACGGCACCATCTTGTTGGATGAGTGCGGGGACGTGTCCATCCATTTTCAAAAACGGCTGCTGCGGGTGCTCCAGGAGCATGAGTTCGAGCGCCTGGGGGATAGCGTTACGATTCCCATGCACGCCCGGGTGATTGCCGCCACTAACCAGGACCTGAAAAAACTTGTTAATCAGCGCGAATTCCGGGAAGATCTTTACTACCGTTTAAAGGTGGTCGAGATCAAGCTTCCGCCACTGCGGGAACGCAAGGAGGACATTCCCCTGTTGATTCATCATTTCCTGGAACTGTTCAGCCGGCAGTTGGATAAGAAGATCACCACCGTTTCCCCGGAAATGCTCAGAATCTTGATGTTCTATCATTGGCCGGGAAATGTACGCGAGCTTAAAAACACTCTGGAGCATATCTGTATTCTCTGCAAAAATGAGATCATCACCGAAAACGACCTGCCGGTGGATTTTCCCGGCCGTTATCCAACCGAGGAGCAGGTGCTGCCGGTCTTGATGAGCGACAACAAAACCGTCTCCCCCCCACCGGACGACAGGCAGGCCCTTTTGCAGGCCCTCAAACAGGCCTGGTGGAACAAAACCCGGGCTGCCGAAATCCTGGGCATCAGCCGCCGCACCCTGTATCGACGGTTGAAAGAGCACCAACTCGGCTGAAGTGCGACCGCAGCCAATTGCCCCGTCAATTTTTCCTGCACGGCCCCCCTGCGACTTGTGCCATGGCACACTTTTTCCTGGCACAGATTGTGTCGTGGCGCATTCCAGGCGTTATTCCCGCCCGCTGTTTAATGAAAATATTTAAAGTTAAAACAGATAGTTGAAATAAAATGCCAAGGGTGGCACGCACTTTGCTTCAGTGGTTGACAGGGCGCAACATCACCCGGGCGCCACCGGCGCTGTTCTGGAAATGGTCGGGACAGCGGCCATCGCCGCCTGCCAAGTTA
>JAOZSC010000021.1 GCA_029939875.1 Desulfobacterales bacterium | reverse complement strand
TCAGCGAAACCGGCTCCCGGTGTCAAAAAGTCTGCTGGCCGTTTCTTTGTTTTTTTCCTTAACTTTAGGCATTTTAGTTGCACTTTAGGCACTTTCTTTTCTCATTCAACATTCGACGTTGGACGTTCGATGTTCGGCCTTTCAGTGTTCCTCCCCCACAAAAACAAGCTGTGGGTTATGGGCTGGATCAGGGCATCAGCCCGAGTGAGCTCTGTCTTTGGACGCTTCCAGTTGTTCATAGGCGCAGATTATTTCCTGCACCAGTTTATGCCGGACCACATCCTTTTTCGAAAAAAACACGAATTCAATTCCCTTGATATCTTGCAGGATATTCTTGGTTTCAATCAGTCCCGAGGTTCTGTCCGCGGGCAGATCTATCTGGGTGATATCTCCGGTAATCACCGCCTTGGAGCTGAACCCGATGCGGGTTAGAAACATTTTCATTTGCTCGGAGGTCGTGTTCTGGGCCTCATCGAGAATTACAAAAGAATCGTTTAACGTCCGGCCACGCATAAATGCGATTGGCGCGACCTCAATGACCCCTTTTTGCATCAACGCCACCGCCTTTTCAAAGCGCATCATGTCGTGAAGCGCATCATAAAGCGGCCGCAAATAGGGGTCAATTTTTTCGGCCAGGTCTCCAGGCAAAAAACCCAAAGCTTCCCCGGCTTCCACCGCCGGGCGAGTCAAAATGATACGGCTGACAATCCCCTTGGCCAGGGCCGAAACCGCCATGGCCATCGCCAGGTACGTTTTGCCTGTTCCGGCGGGACCAATTCCGAAAACAATATCATATTTTCGAATGGCATCAATATATTCCTTCTGGGTGAGGCTTTTTGGCGTAATGGCCCTTTTTTTGGAGGGAATATAAACCGTGTCCAGGAAAATTTCCTTTAAATTGACCCGGTCGTCACCGCTGAGAACCCGCAGCGCATAGTCGATGTCATTGGGATGAACGGGGTAACCTTCCTTGAGCAGGCCGTATAGCTGGCGCAGAACATTGCCGGCCAGGTTTACGGCGATCGGCTCGCCCTGCAGAAAAACCTTATTGCCCCGGGCATTGATGGTGATGTCAGTTGCCTGGCCGATTTTTTCCAGATTGCCGTTGCGTTCTCCGAAAAGCTGTCGCGACAGGTCGATATCGGCGAAATCAAGACTGGTATGTTTAATTTCAGAGTTTGGTGTCATAGCCACTTCAATGGTTGCAGTCCAGGGATCTGTCCCGTCTTTTTCCTATCACAAGTGTTCAAATGAATGCAAATGCCAAATTGCATGGGGCCACAAAAAGGAAAAAGCCCTTGACTCGGTATGCCTGCTTTGTTACTTCATCGGCTCGGGCCGTATTAACGTATTAAAATGAAAGGCCGGTGTCCGGGCGCAGCTTCGCCCGCCGACCCAATTAGATTCTTAATAGCTATTTTTTTCATTTTATGGCAAAATTTTTTCGCCACCAAGACACCAAAACACAAAGATCAATTACAGCAAAGCGTTTTGCTTAGTGTCTTTGGGTCTTTGTGGCAATTTTTCCGGTTTATCCGGATTAGGTGAAAATGTTGAACCCCAGCTACAAAAAAAATATTCATGAATCCGTTTGATATTGTAACCATAATCATTCTGGGCTACAGCCTGATCAGGGGCCTTTTCAGGGGGTTGGTCAAGGAGATGGCCTCTATCGTCGGGGTTCTGGGCGGTTTTTATGCCGCTTATACCTATTATATGGTTCTGGGCCGGCTGCTGGGCCGGTTTATTAAGAATACGGCTTATCTCAACATTCTGAGTTTTCTCGTTATTTTTTGCGTTGTGCTCATTGTCGTCAGTGTTTTAGGCGTCATTATCAAATATCTGCTGAACATTTCCTTTCTGGGATGGGTCGATCGTATCGGCGGGGTTGTTTTTGGAGTGGTCAAAGGTATGTTAATCGTGTGTATTCTTTTCATCACGCTGACCGCCTTTCTTCCCAGGGGGACTCCGTTAATTAAAAACTCCGTGCTAGCTCCCCACGTGTCATGGGTCTCGGAGAATATGGCGAAAGTGGTCTCCAGAGAAATGAAACAAAATTTTATGACAAAATTGTGGGAACTTAAGAAAGCATGGAGGATTCCCAGGTAAAACAAGCCCATTTCTTCCTGAACGATCTCACGGAACTGGTGCAAAGACTGAGGGGCAAAAACGGATGCCCCTGGGATCGCAAACAGACCCCTGCGACGGTTATGGTTTACCTGATCGAAGAAGTCTATGAACTGGTCGAGGCCATTGAAGCGGGAGATTCCCGACATATCCGTGAAGAGCTCGGCGACGTACTGTTTCATGTTTTTTTCATTGCCCGGATGTTTGAAGAGCAGGGCAGTTTCGACATTCAGGATACCGCCCGGGCCGTCATCGACAAAATGGTTCGCCGCCATCCCCATGTTTTTGGAAACCGGACATTCAAAAACAGTGAGGAAGTCATTCAAAATTGGTATAAAATCAAAAAAGAAGAGACAAAAGGATCCCCCGGTGGCTCATTACTGGATTCCGTGCCGATACAGCTTCCGTCCCTGGTACGAGCCTATAAGATATCCGAGCGCGCGGCGCGGACCGGGTTTGATCGCAGCACGGCTGCCACTTTGTTGCAGGAGATAAAAGATAGGCTGGACCGGCTGACAGCCGTCGTGGAAAAAACCGATAAAGAGGCCGCTGCCCGGCAGTATGGCGAGGCGCTTTTTAGCCTGGTCAAACTGGCCCGTTTTATCGACGTTCATCCTGAAATTGCGCTGACCGGGTCGATTCAAACATTTGTCAAGCGGTTTAAAAAAATGGAAGGGTTGATTACCGACAGCGGGCGGGATTTGGATACTCTTTCTGAAGATGAAATGCAGCTTTTCTGGCAGCGGGCCGCAACGTCTTGATCTATCCCCCAGTCGTCCCGGTGGTGAATAAAAGACTTCGACTGCCACCGACCCCTTTGGCGGCCCGGCTGCTGATGGCCTTTTGCCGGCTGAAATGCTATGAAGCAAACAGGCTATAAGGCTATGAGCTAGAAGGTTTAAATAAGGATTTCATCCTTATAAAAAGCTTCCCAGCATCCTTGCCTCCTATCTTCCCGGCATTTATGAATGGAAACTAATCGTCGAAATCGCCGGCTGGCCCTTTATCACTTTGAATGCCGGCTGCCCGTTTAACGATGTGCTCGGGGGTCCATTCAGCGGGATCCTCGATGCGGCTGCCCTTTGGACCAGGGTCATGGGAGCCGGTTTCAAGAATAGCCGCCATGGCCAACGGAGCGGTATCCTGGGTATTTAGAACGTTGACCAGCATGTTGTAGATAAAATTTTCAACGCGCCTGGCCATCCTCTTTCTAATCTCGGCCGGCTGGCTGAGCAGCTTGTTTTCAAAGGGCAGGTTAAGTTTTTTGTAGTTGCCGCCCGTCCATCCCTGTTGCGTGGCGTAGTCAACCATTTCCGCCCACAGCTCTTCAGTGACTCCCTGGTCTTTAACTTTAATAAAACTTCCCTGATCGTCAAGCTGGGCATTGCCGTAATCATTGACCTCCAGGCCCCAGGAGATCATCTGCAGGGCCGTGGCGACATTGGCCTTGGTGGTTCGGGTTTTAACGGCGATTTCCCGCAGGCGGTCCGAGCTGTTGCCGGAAGTGCCGTGCTGGGCACCGGAGACCCTGTAAGGTTCCAGCGCTTCGTGAATCCTCGCGGTCAGATCCACCTGGATGCCCTGGTCACTGGCCTCGATGCCGTGGGTGGTTCCATTGTTCAAGGCGATCCAGTCCGGGAAAATGTCGTGGGCGTTTAGCCCCTTGATGAGAAACAAGGCTTCGTCTACGGTGGACAGGCCTTGTTTGCCTTTTATTTCACCAACTTCGGTTTCAAGCCCGGCCCATTTCGGTATCAGTGCATTGAGTTCAAGGTTGGCCAGCAAATTTTTGTCATCCGGCAGGTGGGAGGCGTCAATGGCGATGGAGGTCATTCCCGCCTCAAACATGGTCGGTATTTCGATTTTGGCGGCCGCAATGTCCTCATCGCTTTTTATGCCGTAATGATCGGCATGGATGGCCACCGGGATGGTGATGCCCAGTTCGTTACACAGAGCGTCGACGATTCGGGCCATATTCCAGTAATTTACCGCGCAATAAGCGCTGGCACCGCCCTCTGACTTGGCGATTTCAATGATTATGGCCGCATTGGCCCTTTGGGCTGCCTGTAATGCCCCGCGGATAACAAAGCTGTTTCTGCCGTTGGCTGCCATGGTCATGGCATTTCCCTTGGCAAGCATGGCCCGGTCAATGAATTTTCCGCCGACAATCAGGGCCCGTGAGTTGGGAAAACATTTTACCACATTTGGTGGCCGACCGATTTGTAGCGCCTTTTCAAAATCTGCAGGGGTACTGCTGTTTGCTTCAGCCATGAGAATACCTCCTTTTCATGAACTTAAATATGGTCATTTGTTATCAGTTTGCATTGGATGGCCCTTCACGTCGGAAAATAAGGCCGTTGAACCCTGAACCCGAAACGCTCAACCCATGTTAAGCATAAATATCGATCAGTAAACCGGTCCGGGCCTTTTTTGAAACATTCGAACGATGACGGGAATCATAGATAACCCGGGATGCATATGGCCGATGCGGGTGATGAAAGGCCGCGCGGGAGGCGATTCGCTCTTCGTGCTGAACCGCAGGGCCATTGCGGGCTGCACCTGAGCCGGGACAAGGCCGTAGGTGAGGGGCTGTTTGCCGGGGGAACTGATAATACGGTATTAGCTGGTTTTTCGAAGAGATGTCCATCATACAATGCGTTTTAAATGTCGCCGGGAGTTGCCCGTATTGATATATTTCGTCGTCGGTTTTTCCCGAGAAGCGCGTCTATCGGGTCCTGAAGCCGTATTTTTTCCTGGCTTTAAGGATTTTGCACGAATTAACCATAGGAAAAAACTGGGCAATTTGTCAAGAATAAAGAAGGGTGAACTGTAAAAAGCTATTTTGGGAGTGATAATGTGAAGTTATTTTTGCGCGAACCCTTAATCGGCGTTTTGTTTGTTTGGCTTGCTGTTTTCACGGGCCACGCGCACATTGTAGGCCTTCACCTGCTGCTCGTATGCCTTGCCCTTTTTTTCATAGGCGGCCGCCCGCTTGTTCAGATCTTCAATCTGTTTATCCACATATTTGTAAAATTCGCCGCTGGCCGGAACCGCCAGCAAAACGATATCAACGGGATGCAACAAGTGTTTGACAAACCTTAAATGTGGTGTAAACTGAGTGGTACCCGGGCCGAATGGCTCCTGTGCTCTGCAATCCTAATTACGAAAACTAAGACGGAACGCCATGAAGCCACATTACCTAATCGGAATTATTGCAAGCGTGCTGGTCCTTGTCTGGGCGTGTGCCCCCAGACCGGTGGTAAAGCCTGGACCGGAAATGCCTGAAGATGCCTACCAGCTCTTTTCGAAAGCCGAACAATTGTTTGCTGCCCGCTTCTATGATGATGCGCTGCCGCTTTACCATGAGTACGTCAGACGGTTTCCGGAGCAAACGCTGGCGCCGGCGGCCCTGATGAAAGTCGGTATTATCAACGGGTTGACCGGCGACTATGAAAGCGCACGTGCCGCCTACCACCGGATTGCCACTGACTATCCTGCCAGCCCCTTTGCCCTTGATGCCATGGTCGAAGAGTTGACCACCTATTACCGCCAAGGACGGTACCGGGACGTGATCGGTAAGGCCCCCCGTATTCTGGAGCGACTGGACTCCAGGTCTCATATCTTCCGTATCGACGCGTTGCTCGGAGACGCTTACATGGCCATCGGTTCTCCCATTGACGCGGTTGATTATTACGCCCGCGCACGCCGGTCGGCAACAGATGTTGAACAGGAGGCCATTGTCGCTAGACTCAAAGAGGCTATAGCCCGGCTTGATTCAGAGGATGTCGCCATCCTTTTGAATCATCCGGACAAAGGGCTGCCCATGGATTTTTTGCTGTTTCAGCTGGGCTTGAATTACACCATGGAGGAAAGATACGATGATGCCTTGAAAATTCTGCGAGAGTATATCGAAAGATATCCGGCCCATGAAAATCGAAATCTGGCCGAAAATATGATCGATGAAATCAACAAAAATGCGGTTTTCAATCGATACAGCATTGGCTGTTTACTGCCGCTCAGCGGCCCTTACCAGACTTTCGGCCAGCGGGCGCTGAAGGGCATTGAGCTGGCGTACAGCCAGTTTAGCTCCGGCAATGACGGCCCGCCGATCAAACTGGTCGTCAAGGACACCAGCTCTGATCCGGACAAAACCCGTTTGGCGGTGCAGGAACTGGCGACCGAGCAAGTGGCGGCCATTCTTGGTCCGCTGGTAAACGTGGAGCTTGCCGCCCGACAGGCCCAGCAAATGGGAATTCCCATCATTACCTTCACCCAGAAAGACGGTATTTGCGAAATCGGCGACAGGGTTTTCCGCAATTTCATCACACCTCGCATGCAGGTGAACGCCATCGCTTCATTTGCCATCGAAGACCTGGGAGCCAACCGCTTTGCGATTTTGTACCCGAATGAAACCTATGGGGTTACATTTATGAACCTTTTCTGGGACCGGGTGGTCGAGCTGGGAGGGCGGATTGTCGGAGTGGAAGCGTACAAACCCCGTCAGACGGATTTTGCGGATTCCATTAAAAAACTGATCGGGCTTTATTATGAGATACCTGAAGACCTCAAACCCAAAGACGAGTTGGATACCGGACAACCAGACGATGACGCGGCCGTGCAGGTCGATGAAAAAACTGTTCGCGATGATGAGCAACCGCCGTCCGAAGAGCAACCGGAACCCATTGTCGATTCTGAAGCCGTTTTTCTCCCGGATTCTCCTCAGATCGTCGGACTGGTTGCCCCCCAGTTGGCCTATTACGACGTTAAAGATGTCTACCTGCTGGGGACCAATCTATGGCATTCCGATTCCCTGATCAAAGTGGCCGATCAGTACGTGCAGGGAGCTGTTATGCCAGATGGCTTTTTTGCCCGTTCCAGTTCACCGATGGTAAAAAAATTCGTTACGCTTTTTGAGGAAACCTACGATCAGACACCCGAATTCATTGAGGCGGTGGTGTATGATTCCGCCATGATATTGTTTCAGGTGGTTCGGCAGCCCCATAGCCGGTACCGAAGCGAAATAAAAGACGGACTGCTCAATCTCGATGATTACCCCGGCGTCACCGGGGTTACGCGGTTTGATGCAAACGGAGATGTCGTCAAGAAATTGCGTTTACTGCGGATAAAGGGCAAAAAATTTGTCGAGTTGGAATAGGTTTATTCATTTTTAAGCGAACCTTGCCCTGTCGCTCCCGCCGTGCTGCGCCACAAACTACCTTTGGGATTGACCTTCTTGCGTTTTCCGGCAATCAGTTTCATGGGGATGTGGACAAACCGGTTGTTCCAGTGCCCGATGAGCATGTTTGTTTTGCCGGCCATGCCGGCATGCACGGCGTTGCGCCCCAGAAAATTGCAAAACACCCGGTCATTGGCATTGGCCGGCAGGCTCCGAATTATATAGCTCGGGTCTATGTATTTAATGGAAATTTCAATGCCCTGCTGTTTAAAGTAGTGGGCGATGGTTTCTTTTAAATAGATCCCGATGTCATTCAGCTTGATGTTTCCCGAGGCATCACGCTCTTTTTTATCTTTTTTAAAAAATTTCTGACCGGCCCCCTCAGCCACAACAATCACCGCATGCCGTCTTTGCGCCAGGCGTATTTCCAGTGCCTTTAACAGCCCGTTGGGTCCTTCGAGGTCAAAATCGACCTCCGGTATCAGGACAAAATTGACATCCTGCTGGGCCAGGACGGCCGTGGCGGCGATAAACCCGGAATTGCGTCCCATCAGTTTAATCAGTCCGATGCCGTTTGGGTAGCCTTCAGCTTCATTGTTGGCACTGATGATGGCCGTGGTGGCAATGTCGACGGCCGTGTCAAAACCAAAGGAGCGTGAAACCATGAAAATGTCATTGTCAATGGTTTTCGGAATTCCCACAACGCCGATCATCAGTTTTCGGGAAAGAATCGTTTCTGCAATTCGGTTAGCCGCAGCCAGGGTTCCATCCCCACCCACCATGAAAAGCAGGCCGATGTTCATGCGTTCCAGGCTGTCAATGATTTCATTTACATCCTGAGGGCCTCTGCTCGAACCGAGCACCGTTCCGCCCCGATCATGAATGTTGGTGACAAATCCGGCAGTCAGTTCAATGAGTTCATGACCGTAGCGGGGAATGAATCCCTGCAGACCGTAACGGATGCCGAAAATGTTTTCAACTCCGTAGCCGTAATGCAGTTCCAGAACCACCGAGCGAATGATGTCGTTTATCCCCGGGCATAACCCGCCGCAGGTTACCAGGGCGCATTTTAGCTTGCTGGGATCAAAAAAGATGCTGGCACGGGGGCCGGCCAGCTCAAAGTAGGGCAGATTTTGTCCGGCTTTGACCTTGCGGGTGATCTGAGAATCATCGACTTCAATGACAATACGATCTTCATCCGACACGAAATGGATACTTTCCGCCCCCTCGGCTCTTTTTTGAACCGGCGTTGGGATTTTCGCTTCGCCCAGGATCGGTATTTCAGTAATCATTGGTTTCATTATTAATGGGGTCCTTTGCCGTTAAATTTGAACTCGCCTTTGCCCAGGATGTCATGCAGATGCAAAATTCCCTGGATTCGCTGCTCGGAATCGATGACAGCCAGCACGGTGATTTGGTGCTGTTCCATGAGGTTAAGGGCGTCATAGGTGGGACAGTCCCGGGAGACACTGCATGGATTTGCGGTCATGATGTCTGCGGCGCTCATCTCGTCAATGGACCGGCCGGATACCACCATGCGCCGGATGTCTCCATCGGTGATGATGCCCACAAGCCTGGTTTGCCGGTTGACTACCAGGACGGTGCCCAGTCCGCCGCGGTCTATTTCCTTGACGGCGTCGAACATCGAGGTTTGTTCGCTCACCAGGGGCAGAGAATTTCCGGTGAGCATCAGGTCGTTAACCTTGCTGGAAAGGCGCTGCCCCAGCATCCCTGCGGGGTGATACAGCTTGAAGTCCTTGCTTTTGAATTGCTTTTTGTCCAGCAGCACCACTGCCAGGGCATCTCCCATGGCCAGCAGTGCGGTGGTGCTGGACGTTGGTGCCAACCCCATGGGGCAGGCTTCGGTTTCAACCCCCACATCGATGACAATGTCGCTGTGTTTGGCCAGGGTGGAATTTCTATCGGCGGTAAAAGCAATGATTTTGCACCCGATGCGCCGGATGCTGGGCAAAAGGATATTGAGTTCATCGGTTTGCCCGCTGTTGGACAGCCCGATGAAAACGTCGTCCCGGGACACCTGGCCCAGGTCGCCATGCATGGCTTCGACAGGGTGCAAAAACAGGGATCTTGTCCCGGTGCTGTTCAGCGTAGCAACTATTTTACGGCCGATAATACCCGATTTGCCGATTCCCCCGATAATGAGCCGTCCCCTGGACTGGCAGATCAAATCCACCATGATGGCGAAATTTTGATCCACCCGTTCCACCAGTTGAGCGATACCGTCGGCTTCAATTTTTAAGACCGCTTTGGCTTTTTCGACAATCTCGGCTTCCGGATTTGAATAGGAGCTCATACGTCGTCCTTTTCCCTGGGAAAAAGCTATGAAGCTGGAAAGCTTAAATAAGGAGTGTATCCTTTAAAAAAGCCTTCAAGTTTTCTGGCCTCCTGGCCTGCCGCAGGCGGTTTTGCTTGAACCCGGGAATCCTTGAATCCCTGGACCCTCTGCGATAAAGCCTGTTAATTTCGAAATTTTGCCATAATTAACTTCAATTAAAGCGGAAGATGACCCTGTTTATTTATTGTCGGTGATTGCTGTAAAAAAATCAAGGACGCTTTTTTATTATGAATATTTCCTATTGACAACAGCGAGAGGGACGATTATGTTCTTCTGACTTTTTATGTTCTGTTTTGGCTGGGTCCAAACGGGTTCCGGCTTTTTTTTGTAATAATTTCCTGACAAAGGGGGTGATTCCAATGATTTGTACAACCATCAAACAGGGTATGGAGTGTCCTTTTATGACGAATCAGGGGTGCTCATACAACGGCGGGATTTGCCATCAGATCGTCGAGCCATGCGAAGGCTGCAATCGCAGTGGGGAGTTTACAACCGGCTGGTACTGCACTGCCTGTCCCGAGCCTGAAGTGAAATGGAAAAACGGAAACTGCAACATGGCGTCCCATATCAGTACGGCGTCCTCATCGGCCAAGACCAAGATCAATCCGCTCAAGGCTTCCAAAAGAGGGATGCGCTAATTCGTTCGGCGATCGAACGGTGAACCCCGCTCGCAATGTGAGCGGGGTTTTTTTTATGTTGTTTGCTTTCTCATCTTGACGTTGCGGTCAATGCTGACCAGCTGAATGCAAATACCTACCAGTTCTATGGCTGCCCGGATGTCGTCCAGGGGGGGAAACGTCGGCGCCAGGCGGATATTGCGATCGTCCGGATCCTTTCCGTAAGGAAAAGTTGATCCGGCAGGCGTCAGTTTTACTCCTGCCTCGGCGGCCATGCGCACTACCGTGGCGGCACATCCCGGCCGGGTGTCTAAACTGATAAAATAACCGCCCGCGGGGCGGGTCCACCGGGCCACCTGTTTGCCTCCCAGCTCCTCTTCCAATCCACTGAGAACGGCGTCGAATTTGGGTCTTATGATCGCCGCGTGTTTTTCCATGTGTGATTTGATACCGGCCGTGCTTTTAAAAAATTTAGCATGACGCAGCTGGTTAAGCTTGTCGGGGCCGATGGTTTGAATGCTGATTTGTTTTTTGGCCTGGGCCATGTTTTCTTTGCTGCCGGCCATCATGGCCACGCCGGCACCGGCAAAGGTGATCTTGGATGTCGAGCCGAACAGAAAAACCCGATGTGGATTTCCGGCCTGCTTGCAGGCGGTGAGAATGTTTTTCACCCGTTTTGACCTGCCGTCCAGGTGATGGACGGCATAGGCATTGTCGCAGAAGATGCGAAAATCCTCCGCCCGGGTTTTCATCGACGCCAACCGGTCAATAACCTCATCAGAGTAAACCGCCGCGGTGGGGTTGCTGTACAGCGGGACACACCACATTCCTTTGATGCTTCCATCGGCGGCCACGAGCGCTTCAACCTGGTCCATATCCGGACCATCGACGTTCATTTTTACCGGAATCATTTTAAGGCCCAGGTATTCACAAATAAAAAAATGTCGGTCATAACCGGGGCTTGGGCACAAGAACTTAACCTCGGGCAGTTTCACCCAGGGGGTCGCCTGCGGCCAGACGCCTTTGATCATGGCCCGCATGAAGGTGTCGTGCATCATCGCCAGGCTCGAATTTCCGCCGATGATGATTTCTTCCGGGTCGACTTCAAGGTAATGGGCAAAAAGATTTTTTGCTTCCGGGATGCCGTCCACGCCGCCATAATTTCGGCAGTCCGTTCCGCTGTCTGTTAAAATGTCTCCTTTGTCCAGGCAGTTGAGCAGCCCGATGGAAAGATTCAGCTGCTCGGGGCAGGGCTTGCCCCGGGTCATGTCAAGGTTCATGGCCCGGGCCTGAAACCGGCGGTAACGGTCGCTGAGGTTGTCCTGCATCTGTTCCAGCCCGGTAACGGTAAGTTCGGTGAAATTATTCATCGGGTTTCCTTTTCCCTGTTTGGTTGTTGGAACATGGCTCCAGCACTTTATAATGATTGACTATTTGTGGAATGCTGTCGATTTAAAAAAAAGACAGCGCCCGGCGATTCATTAAATATTCAATTATCAATCGTCAATTCCGCCTTTATAGCACCGGGCGAGGGGTACTTCAACCCCGGAACCGGCCCCACGGGTTTGCACAGTGAGGCTTGCGCCTTGCAGCGCAATGCCGAATTGGTGTGCCGCCGAAACTGTACGCCACGAAAGAGGACCGGTGAGGGTGCAAAAGTTTTTCTTGCAAATTTGGTGGATGCTGTTTAATTAACAGGCCTCAATGTTTTTGCAAAAAGCAGAGTTGCCAATGGGAAAAACAAAACATTCACAGACAACGGATCAGCATCCAGCCGACACGGACCTGTCTTTCAAATTTTTACATGTCAGCCGATGGACGCTTTACTTTGTCGCCATCGGCATTATCGCCGGCTGTGGCTCCATTGTTTTTCACTACCTGTGCCAGGTCGGGTCTCACTTTTTTTTGGATTTTGTGGCTGGCTACCGGCCGCCGGCACCGGCCGGAGAACACCACCTGCTGGCCCTGACCGACCGGCCCTTTAACCGCTGGATTCTTTTGTTTCTGCCGGCCTTCGGGGGTATTTTGAGCGGATGGCTGGTCTATACCTTCGCCCCGGAGGCAGAAGGACACGGGACGGATGCCGCCATCGATGCCTACCACCATGCCGGGGGATTTATCCGCGGCCGGGTTCCGATCATTAAAACCATTGCTTCGGCCCTTACCCTTACCACCGGGGGGTCGGGAGGGCGCGAAGGTCCCATTGCCCAGATTGGAGCCGGTTTCGGCTCCTTCATGGCTACCAAGCTGAATCTGTCGGACAGGGAACGGCGCATCATGATGGCCGCCGGGGTGGGAGCGGGCATCGGCAGTATTTTCCGGGCGCCGCTGGCCGGGGCGCTTTTCGCCGCGGAAGTCCTGTACAAGGATCCCGAGTTTGAACCCGAAGTGATCATTCCTGCCGGGATATCCTCGGTGGTGGCTTACTGCCTGTTTTGCCTGGTATTCGGCTGGGGGTCTCTGTTCGACTCGCCGGATTTTATCTTCAACAATCCGCTGGAACTGGGTCCGTACATGATTCTGGCCCTTATCCTGGTCGCCACCGGTGTTTTTTATGTCAAGTCGTTTTACGGAATGGTGGATTTGTTTCACAGGCTTAAAATTCCAAATCATATCAAACCCGCCATTGGTGGTTTGTGTACCGGGATCGTCGGTTTTTTCCTGCCCCAGACCCTGGCGTTCGGATATGGTTTTGCCCAGCAGGCCCTCAACAACCAGCTGACCATACCGTTTTTGCTGTCCCTGGCGGTAGGCAAGGTGCTGACCACCTCGTTTTCCATCGGCTCAGGGGGCAGTGGCGGCGTCTTCGGTCCTTCAGTCGTCATCGGAGGGGCCATGGGCGGTGCGGTTGGAAATTTTTTTCACCAGATCATACCGGGCATTGTCACCAATCCAGGAGCCTTTGTGGTGGTGGGCATGGCCGGTTTTTTTACGGCGGTCTCCAACACGCCCATATCCACGATTATTTTTGTCAGTGAAATGACCAATTCCTATCACCTGCTTCTGCCCAGCCTGCTGGTATGCTCCGTGGCTTTTATGGCCGGCCAGCGATGGACGATTTATGACAAGCAGGTTAGACGCCGGGTGGACTCCCCGGCCCATGCCGGCGAATTTTTCGTTGACATCCTGCAGACCATCAAGGTCAAGGATTTGATGGAACACGTGCGCAAGGTAACCCTTATCCCGCAGGACATGACCTTTTCCGATTTTAAAAAATATTTTTCCGAAAGCGACCAGCACTATTTTCCCGTGATGGATCAGAACAAAAAACTTTCCAGCCTTTTTTCCATCAATGATATCCGGGGGGTTCTTTTTTCACCGGAAATCGAGAGCCTGGTCGTAATGAAAGACATCGGCACCTCCGATATCATTGTGACGACCCCTTCCGAGGATTTAAATACAGTCCTGCAGAAATTCACCACCAAAAACATCGACAGCCTGCCGGTGGTCAGCGAAGATGACCCCGGCGCCCTGATCGGCATGCTTAATCGGCGCGAAGTGATCGCTTTCTACAACGACCAGATCGCCCACATGAAATCCGGCGGACAGATGTCTGAGAACAGAGTGCCTAGTACCTAACTTCCATCAGGAACAACCCGTGGGGAGGGGCGGTGGCCCCGGCACGGGTGCGATCCTTTGAAGTTAGAATTTTTTTGAAGTCGGCGGGAGAAATTTTTTCGCGTCCCACGTCAACCAGCGTGCCGACGATGTTGCGTACCATAAAGCGCAAAAAACCGTTGGCTTCTATCCTGAAGATAAGCTCACCCCGGCTATGACCATCGGTGAGTTGCGCTGTCATGACGCGGCGGGTGCTGTGGGCCCTTGGGCTGCCGCTGGCTTCAAAAGCCTTAAAATCATGAGTTCCTATAATAGAGGGGATTGCGCGGCGCATGGCCGCCGTATCCAGCTGCCGGCGGATGAACCATGCATACTGCCGGCCGATGGCAGGCGGCACCGCAAGGTTTAAAATTTTATAGTGATAGCATTTGCTTAGGGCATTGTAACGGGCGTGAAAGTCATCTGCGACCCGGCAGCAGGAACGGATGACGATATCCTCGGGCAGCAGACTATTGAGACCTTTTTTGAATACCGGTGCGCTCAGGTCGGTTTGACAGCGAAAATTAGCCGCCTGTCCCAGGGCATGAACCCCTGCATCTGTACGGCCCGAACCGGTAACGGTGACCGGTTTGCCGGTCATGGTGGCCAGCGCGGTTTCAATTTCCTGCTGGATGGTCCGCTCTTTT
>JAOZSC010000333.1 GCA_029939875.1 Desulfobacterales bacterium | reverse complement strand
ACCCGAACCGCCCATGATGACCGGCATGCCGGGGGTTTCTTTTTTCAGATCGCTTACGGCTTGCAGGGCCGCTAAAAAATCTGCATCTCCGGCAGAGCCGCAGGTGTCAAAGTTAAGCCCCTCACAGCCTATGCCGTTGAGTTTTTTACCGACGAACACCAGGTCGTCGCGCAGCACTGCCGCTGCGTCTTCCTGGGTCTTGCGGGCCTCGTCGATTTTTCCCCGGGGCATCAGATCCGCCGGATTGGCAAACGGTCCGTCCGGCTGAAAATACAGTCCCATGTTTGGCTGGGCCCCGTAAAAAAACGGTGCGGTGGTCAACATCGACGTGCTGTAGTATTCGCCCATTTCGAAATTGATAATCGGCTTGACCGGTTTGATGCTGTAATCGCTGTGTCCCATGGAAGTCGTGTCGGCGGCGCAAGCCCGCTCATAGGTCAAAATGGCCTGCATACGGCTCAGGGGCACCCCAATGCCGCTGCTGTCCTGCCCGGCATAAAAACTCATGGAACAGCCGTCATCGGTCACCACCACTTCCTGGCCCGGCATCACGCTGACCATCCGGGAAGGATCGGCAATGATCTCAAAAAGCTGCGTCTGCTCATCGGCTGTCATTTTCGGGATCTGTGCCTTGGCGGCGGCATCTTCGGTTCCCGCCTGGATGTCTTCTGTTACCTGCTGCACCGACATGTAGACCAGCTCACCGTCTCCCATACGGGTGCGAATTTCCTGGTTCATTTGACCACCTTCAGTTCCCTTTCGGTTTCTTCAATAATCGATTGGATTTCAGTCGCGGCATCTGCCGGCAGCGGCGGCGGCCGGTGGGTTTGAAGGATGCTTCTGGCTTTTTCCACCGCCCGCTGGTAAATGTCCGTGCTGCCCGCCTGGCGCCAATCTTCCATGGATTTGCGGTCGATCAATTCCGGCTGCGACTGCTCACGCATATGCGCAAGGGTGTGATCCTGGCTGAGAAAGTGCCCTCCCGGGCCCACCGCCCGGATGACGTCGACCGCCAGGCCTTCATCGTCAGCGACAAATCCGCGCACAGTGTGTTTGATCATGCGGGCAAACTCGTTGTCCAGCACCAGTTGGGCGAAATCAAAGGTAATGCCGCTTTCCAGCATTCCCGGACCGTATATGAGGTTGGCACCTGCCAACGCCGCTATCAGGCCCGTGAGGGTTTTTTCGTGGCCCATCTGGGTGTCGGATATTTTGCCGTCGCCCTACCCGCCGGCCACATAACTGGGCAGGGCATAGTAACGGGCCAGCCTGGCCACTGCCCCGCTGATAATGGCACATTCAGGAGTTCCCACCGATGCGGTTCCCAGTTTTAAATCCATGGCAGTGGTCGAACTGCCGTAGATAACGGGCGCACCTCTGGCCGTCAACTGGCTCAGGGTCAGGCCTCCGAGAACTTCAGCATTGTGGGTAACAATGGTGCCGGCCAGGGTTACCGGCGAAGTGCCCCCGGCCATGGCCATGGATAGAATATTTAGAATCGACCCGCTGCGTGCGGACTCCATGATGATCTCACAGCATTCCCGAATCAGCTTCAGAGGGCTGACCGGGCAGGTGGTAAACGACAGGATGGGCTGCTGTTTGAGCTTTTTTATCCCACCCACCACAGCGGCAGCCATTATTACCAGTTTTTTCAATAAAAAGCCGTCACCCGGGCCCACGCAGCAGTGCTTGGTGGTATTGCTCAGCATGGCCTCGGCATTATAAAGCGGCACGACCTGCGGGGGGGCATCGCCGGCCCCGACTGCTTTTTCGCACACATCGATGTCACTGAGAAAATCCACCAGCCGAGCGGCATCAGCCAGATCCTGCCGGACGGGGCTGCGGTGTTCACCACTGTTTATATCCACCACCTGCACGCCTTCGCTGAAATTGGTAAAATGAACCCGGCCGTCGGCCAGCACTTTATCGTGCTGCCGGCTGCGCCCGGCCAGCGTGATGGCTGATGGTGCGGTGCGAATGGCGTCTTCCACCAGCCAGGGCGGAATATGCACAATTTTTTTCTTCGAATCCACTCGCGCACCAGCACCATCGAAAACTTCCCAGGCCTCAGAGCTGTCAACAAACAGGCCTGTTTTTTCCAGCACTTCCAGGGTGGATAGGTGAATGTCATACAGCTCATCATCGGTGAGCGTGTTGAGGCTCAATCCCCGGCTACGACTTTTTCCCACATTGAAATTCCTGGTCATGCTCCGCTCCTTGAAGGAGATTTCCCCTTTTTTTCATTCATCATTCGGCGTTCGTTCTTTCACTGTCCGCCTTTAATTTTCCTGTCTACCAAAAGACGGAATCAAAAGCAACCTCAACGGGCCGCCGGGACACCCGCCTTTTTATTGGGCCTTTTTTCTTCCGCGGCAATCAGCCATTGTTTTTTCTTGACACAACAGGGCACTTTGATTATGCCTTTATCCAGAGCACTTTCACCTTTTTCCCAATTCCAGTTTTGCCCACCATCAGGACCGGTGCCAATTACGTCCCCCCCAGAGTTTTTTGAATGACAAGGGGCAGTTGGACGGCTTTGATATTGACGTGGCCCTGGATTCCGAGTTGATCGTAGAAGTTCTCACGGTAATGAAAAAACTTGCCGAGAAAGGTATGACAATGCTGGTAGTAACCCACAAGATGGGTTTTGCCAGGGAAGTGGCCGGGTGAAATGAAAATTCTGACGGTATCTGATCAGGTGGAGTCCGTTTTGTACGACCGGTTTGACCGCCGGCAATTCGAAGGCATCGACCTGGTCCTTTCCTGCGGCGATCTGCCACCGGAATACCTGTCATTTTTGCTTGGCAAATTAAATGTACCGCTTTATTATGTCCGCGGCAATCACGACATTCGTTATGACACAAAGCCTCCGGTGGGCTGTATTGATGTGAACGCCAGGTTGATCCGGTTTCAGGAAATTACCATTCTGGGATTGGAAGGCTCGCGCTGGTATAACGGCGCTCCCATGCAGTACACGGAACGGGAGATGCGCTGGCGAATATGGCGCCTGATTCCCAGTGTCTGGTGGACCGGTGGCATCGATATTGTTATCGCCCATGCACCGCCACGCCACATTCACGATGCGGAAGACCGGTGCCATAAAGGATTTAAAAGTTTCCGCTGGTTGATTGACAGATATTCACCGCGTTATTTTATTCATGGACACATCCATGCCAACTTTACGGACCGGTCGCAACGCATGACAACAATCGGCCGCACCCGAGTGGTGAACACCTATGGGCATCATGTTTTTCAAATCTAGCGTCAGCGCACTGCTGAATAAATTCGGTCTACTCACCGGCCGGAATTCGAAAACACAAATGGCCAAATCCTTCCGGGAAGACCAGAACCGGGAGGAAGCATTTGATACCCGGGACCGGGGGATTCATGAAATACCGTTAGAACGCATTGTCGGCAGTGTCGGCCGCTACCATGATTTCGACGCACAGTTTCGCATCGGCTCGCACTTGCCCGCCGACAGGCTGGAAAGTATAAAAAGTGCCCTGCGCCAGGGCAAGTCACTGCCTCCCGTCAAGCTGTACCAGATAAAAAAGCAGTACTATGTCTTAGACGGAAATCATCGCGTAGCCGCGGCAAAACAGCTTAAGCATGAAGAAATCATGGCGCACATTTTCGAATTTATTCCCTCGAAAAAATCCATTGAAAACCTGATCTACCGCGAAAAAGCCACCTTTGAGGACCACACGGGATTATCGTATCTTATTGAATTGACTGAGCTGGGCCAATACCCCCGCTTGACCGACCAGATTTCAACACACCGTGATTTTTTGGAAAATGAGATCCCGGGACCGGTTTCAATTCAAACCGCCGCCCGGGACTGGTACGAGACGATTTACCGCCCGCTGGCCGGCATCATCGGCAAAGGCGAGCTGCTCGGCCACTTCCCGCGCCT